>JAPHSA010000071.1 GCA_026193235.1 Deltaproteobacteria bacterium
CGGCGATTGATCACCAGAATCAGCACCAGCGCCTGGATCACCCCGAGCGGCAGAGCCAACAGCCCGGCCAGAAGGCCGATCAGTCCAGTCTCTCCCGTCACCAGCCCCCAGAGCTGACGCGGTGTCAACCCACCGGCACGCAAAACCGCCAGTTCGCGGGAGCGTTCGATCTGCATCGCCATCAGCGCGTTGAGAATGCCGACAAAGGCAACCAGCACCGCCAGCAACCGCAGCACCGAGGTCACCGCGAAGGTCCGGTCGAAGGTTGCCAGGGACGCTTCACGCAGACCACGGTTCGAGTACACCAGCAGCTGCTGCAGTCCGCCCGCAACCTTGCGCACCTGCCCCGCCAACTCTTCGCTGTCGGTGTCGGGCGTCAGATAAATCCCCAGGGCATCAGTTTGCGGATCGGACCAGTATTTTTCGTAAAGTTGGCGGCTCATGGTAATCCTTCCCTGGTCGGAGCCGTAGTCGGTAAAGATTCCGGCGATGCGAAACTGACGCAGCCCCTGATCGGTGCGCAAGCTGATGCCGTCGCCCCGCTGCAGGTTTCGATGATAGGCATAGGGTTCAGACACGATTACCGCTGCACTGTGCTGAAAGTCCCGATAAATCTCTTCGTTCTTCCCCTCTTTGAACCAGTAGCCGGAAAAACTCTCGGCCGGAATTTCGGCGATAAACAGTTCACTGAATCCGCCCTCGGTTTCCAGACTGAGATGCCGGGCACGGGTGATGCTGGCGATCCCATCGATCCCTGTCAGTTGTTCCAGCAGCTCGGGTTTGAGAGGTGTACGACCGGGACCAAAGCCGCTGTTTGCCGAGGTTACATAAATATCGGCGCGCAGGTAGCTCTGCAGCCAGTCCTCAACCGTCACCCGGAAACTGCCGATCATCAGGCCAACACCAACCGCAGCCGCCACAGCAATCACCAGCGCCGCGGTGGCCACTCCGGTCCGGCTGAGCCCGGCAACCAGATTGCGGGCCGCCATCTTGCCGAGCAGGCCGAAGATCTTTTTCAGTAGCGGCTGCAGGCGGTTCAACAGAAAAACCGCGGCACCGGGGGTGAGTAACGCGTAGCCAATGATCAGCAGGAACATCAGGATAAAGCTGCCGGGAATACTTTTACTCGGGATCATCAGGCCACCAAGGCTGATGAGCAGCAGACCGATCCCGATCCCGACGCCCCAGGGGAGCAAGCGCCGCTGCCGGGTTTCCAGCGTGGAACGGTTCAGTACCGCACGTGGTGCCGCTCCGGACGCCTCCAGAGCGGGCATCAGGGCTGCCGCGAGGGTTGCGCCAATCCCAAGGGACAGGCTCTTTGCCAACGACCCAAAACTCAAGGTCAGGCTGCTGACGTTCAACACAAAGTAAAGATCGTTGATGGTCCGGGTCACCAGCGCCAGCAGACCGTTAGCCAGCAACAGACCGAGCAGCAGACCGAGCAGGGTTCCGGCCACACCGATCAGCAGCGCTTCCACCAGCACCAGAGCAAACAGCTCCCGCCGGGTGACGCCGAGGGTGCGTAGCGCCCCGAGCAGATGCCGCCGCTGCAGCACCGAGAAGGTCATGGTGTTGTAGATCAGGAACATTCCGACCACCAGCGCCAGCAGACTCAGGGCGGTCAGGTTGAGTTGGAAGGCGCGGGTCATCTGCGCCATACTCTGGGCACGGGTGTTGGCGGCGATGATATCGGCATTGGCCGGTAACATCTGCTGCAATTCCACCAGACTTTGCTGGCCCGCGTCCCCCTCGGGGACTATCAGATCGATGCGCGACAGCTGGCCAGTCTGGCCCAACAACTCCTGCGCTGTGGCAATATCGACCAGCAACAGGTTCTCCAGAGCCTGGACCGCGACTTGATCGCTCGGTTGCAATAACCCGAGCAATGTCAGCGACTGTAAATAACCGGCGATTTCCAGCGGCAAGGGATCGCCAACCTGGAGGCCCAGATTTTTAGCGGTGGCCTCTGTCAGCAGCCCGGTTGCCGGTTCGCTGAGCAGCCGGCTGAAGTCGCTGCGCCGATCGATACTCGGTGAATAGTTGCGAAACGGGCCCTCGGCAAATGGATCAATCCCGAGGATGCGCAAGGTCAGGCCCGGTTGGTCGGGAACTGCGGCAAACCCTTCGAGCACCGGGGCGCTCTGCGGCCACTGACCGCTCAGGCGGATTTTCCGATAGACATCTTCCGACAGACCATTCGGCCCGCCGACAATCTGATGGCTGGTGCGCCCGGTCAGGGCATCCGCTGATAGTTTAAAAGCCCGCTCCGCGCTGCTGTTGGCAAGATCGATGGCGACCACCACGGCCACGCCCAGAGCCACGCCGAGCACGGCAAACAGGATCTGCAGCGGATGACGCCAGAGATAGCGGAAACCGGCTCGCCAGAGGATCATCGCCCCTCCTCCTGCGGTTTGGCCTGCTCCACCAGCTGCCCATCGCGAATTGTCAGCACCCGGTCAGCCAAGCGGGCAATCTCGGCACTGTGGGTCACCATCAGGGTGGTCATGTGGTTTTCCCGGGCCAGGCGGGTCAACAACTCAAGCACCTGTCCGCCGGTCTCGGCGTCAAGATTGCCGGTCGGCTCATCGGCCAGCAAAAGCAGCGGACGGTGGATCAGCGCCCGGCAGATAGCGACACGCTGCTGCTCACCGCCGGAGAGTCGATCCGGATAGCTGGCGGCGCGATCGAGCAGCCCGACCTGATCGAGAAACTGCCGCGCCTGCGTTTCAGCCGCAGCCCCGGAGGTGCCGATCAACTCCAGAGGCAGGAGCAGGTTTTCCAGCACGGTCAGGGTCGGAATCAGGTTGTAGAATTGAAAAATAAAACCGATATGGGCGCGCCGGAACAGGGTCCGCTGGTGCTCGGAAAGACGGGTCAGGCAATGTTCACCGATCACCACGTCACCAGAGGTTGGCAGGTCGATACCGCTGATCAGGTTGAGCAGGGTCGATTTACCCGAACCGCTGCGACCCAGCAGGACGACAAACTCACCGGCCTGGAGTGTGGCGCAGAGATCGCGAAATACGACCCGTTCACCGTCCCCTTCAGGGAAACTTTTACTCAGGCTTTGTAGTTTTATCAGCTCGTTTTTCATCTACGGTTCACCCGTCGGGAAACAAATTAGTTAGTTCAGCCAGCGACCGATCAGGTAACTGCCGGAGGCAACCAGAGTACAGAGCAGGGTGCCCCAGGCGATATCGACGAAAACGACCTTGAGCGGCCAGTCACGCAGAGTGGCCAGGTTAGTCAGATCGTAAGTCGCATAGGTGAAGAACCCGAACAGGGCTCCCCAGAGGGCAGCTTTACTTAAGGACGCCGCATCCAACGCCGGTTTGACGGCAAAGAGAATGATGCCGGCGATGTACATGAAATAGAAAACCAGCGCCGCTGGCCAGTTGACCTCAGGACTGAGCAAGTGGGCCAGGTTGTTCTGGTAGAAATTCTTCGCCACAACACCCAACCAGATTAGATCGATAGCAAAAAAAACAGGAACCGTCAGCAGGTAGAGTTTCAGATAATAAGTCATCATAGCTACTTCTCCCTTAACGACTCAATTTAATGAGCAGATAGTTTAAGTAAAGCGTTAATCTCAGCAGTCAGCGATTCTTTGTCGACAAGCGCTTCATAGTCTTCAGCTACTGTATGGGCAGTTGCTAAGCCTAGCATAGCTCCTAGAACGGCTCCACGATGGGCATTGTCCCCACCAAGGTTGGTGTTGGCAAGAAGTGCTTGCCTTGGATTGGTATTATATTTTCCAGCAAGATAGAGAACGCTCGGCCAGGAGCCACTGATGTAACAAGCAGAAGAGAAAAGGCCACCAACCACCTCGCGATCATCACGAGATTTGGCCAGTAATCCGGATAGGTTCAGACCAGCACGTTCGGCCGCATTTGCGATTAGCTCAGAGGTAGAAGTCTCGTCACTGCGAAACAGCAACTGATCCAGGAGTTCAACGTAGATGGCACAAGTATTCGCTAAAGAGTTATCCGGATGAGTCAAAAAAAGATGCTCACGGCACAACACCTGGACTTTATCGAGAGAAGTCCCAGCGATACGTTCGGCTAGTACCAGCGGTGCGATTGTCACCAGTCCACCAATTGAAGCGGTATCGTGGGTCACCGCACCACACCGATCTTTGGCTTTGCCACTTTCTAGGTTGGCGAAAAAACTGCGGTGATATGACTCAGCATAGGTGTCAGGGTGAACGGGAGGATCGGCTGTCATAAAGGCGATGTATTCATCGATAAAATGCTGCTTATTGTAATGACCATTGTTGGTTGCCAGGCTTCTCATCAATACGCGTGCACAGTGGGCATTAAGCGTATTTTCACCAGCCTGCATACCGCGATGATAGTGTTGACCAAGCTGATTCCAATACTGACGACGGCCTTTGAGAATGACCTCTCCGACAATTTCACGTTGGTGCCCGTGAGCAGTTTGCTTTCCCCGACCTCCTTTGCTGGTTGAATGCAGAGACATGATCGATGACGGATGATATTCAGGGGCCGATTCCAATCGAGTGACCCCGCCGGGAAAAGCTTTTTCGATATCGAGGGGGTTGTAGTACCAGTGCACCGGCATCGCTAAGGCATCGGCCACGAACAGGTTCTTCAGTGCCGCTATAGCTCTCGTATGTTGCAAGCTCATGGCTCATTCCTCGATTGCTGGATTATGACTGAATCCTGCGCTAATTGGGCGATCCGATTTACCGCCTGGTGACAGATCAATGCGTATGGAAACGCGACTAAGGGCAGTTCAAAAATCAGCTCGCAGCTGTTGTCGCTGAGTTCCTTCAGCCGGTGCCCGGTCGCCGGAACCCCAGCGACTTTCCAGTGCCAGTAGCTCAATGGCTCGAAGCTGGTGATCTCGAAGTCTATCCAGATTCCGACCGCGGTTTGGATTTTCCCCTTAAGTCCGGCGGAGATACACTGCTGTGAACAGGCCACCGCTTTGACCGAAGGCCCCCAAACCGGCCACTGACAGGTGTCAATCAAAACCTGCCAGACATTTGCCAAGGGGGCACTGATCACTTTACTGACCTGCATTTAGGAAGTCTTCTCTTCCGCGTGCTTAAGAAGCTGCGCTGCCAATTCAGATCCGCTGCGCCAGGCATCTTCAACGGTTCGCCCCAGGCACCAGTCCCCACAGGCTCCCAGTTGCAGATTATTATCCCATAGGCAGGCTTGCCCAAGAGCTGTCTCGGTAAATGCGTAACGCCAGCGATGTACGAATAACAGTTCAGGGTCAGCACCAGCGGAAGTCAATTCACAAAAATACTGCAGCAGCTTTTCACCAACGCTCTCGGTGGTCTCTTCCAGATAAGTTTCCGACCAGTTTTTACTGGCCTGTACCAAGTAAATATTTTCGTTCTGCCGTCCTGGCTTGGCACTATTATGCACAATCCGGCGCACAACTGGATGTTCATATACAGCGACATCAGGCTGGTTACTCAACTCTGCACCTGAATGGATTGCCGCCACCCAGCAAGGTTCCATTGCCACTTTTCGGATCGGTTCCGCAAGCAATGGTTGCTCGCGAAGCAGGGAAAGCGCCTGCGGCGCCGGAACGGCAATGATCAGGTACGGCCAAACACCCAACAACGATTCACCATCATTGAAAAGACGCCAGCCATCTTCAGCAGCCTCAATCCTGGCAATCCGCGTCGATGGTTGAAAAACCACTCCATCCAGCAATGAGCGGGTTAACGCACTGTTCCGTGGCACACCGATAAAGTCGCTGTGCTCATCAGCACGCACCACCCCGGAGTATAGCGGCGCCCATTTCCGGATCGCTGTTTCCGCAACATTTTGATCGAGAAAGCCGGCAAACTCTTCACCTGATACCGTTAGGTAGGGAGCACCATGGTCGACCCATCCGCCGGCAAAAGAACGGCTCGATAAACGTCCGCCGGTACCCTTGCTCTTATCAAAAACGGTCACTTCTGCACCGGCTGATTTTAATTGTCGTGCAGCAGTCAAGCCGGCCAGACCAGCACCAATTACGGCAACTTTCATTGTTTTGTTCCGTTCTCGATTCTTGCAAGGCATTCTGCCCGCACAGCTTCCAAACCGGCAATAGCTGCTTCCTGAGTACTGTCGCCAACAATCCCTCGGCCGGTCCAGTCATTGCCGTAACGGACATAGAGTGATTTAAGCACAGATTCGACCTGGTGCAATGTCCCCCGCGGGTCAGCCTCAATCTGCTCGGCAAAAGAACAGAAAGTGTCAGCAACAATATCTTTGGTTATCACTTCAACAAAATTCATATAACAGCTCCTTTTTTCATCATTGTCAGCGCGGCTGCAGTCAGGCAGCCAATGGAAAGATAGATCGCCCAACTCTGTGGCAGAAGTTGGAAATAAAATGCCAGCCCAAGGTAAAATATCAGCCAGCTGAGAGTGCGCAGATGCTTACCCACCCGTTCCAGCAAATACTGGCGATCTGCGGAGGCCATCCGCACCACCAGATCCCCCTGCTCGGCCAGTTCGATAACCCGGCGTGCCCTGATTGCGGTCAGAGGGAGTTGCAGCAGTTCATGTTTCAGTTTTTCCAGCGGCAATCGGTCTTCACCGAGGGCCCGCGGCAGGTTTTCTTTGAGAATCGGCAGGATATCCTTGATGCCGTTGAAGTTCTCAATGTATTGAGTGCCCAGGCCTTCGATCAACGAACTGACCCGCATCACGTAGATGACATCCTGCGGCAGTTTAAACGGCTGATCATGCAACACATCTAGTATGCCGAAGGCCAGCTCCTGCATGCTGGACACGTCCAGATGCTCAGTGTCAAAAACATCAAACAGGCTCTCGGCGACAGTGCTCAGGGCACCAAAATCCGAATCCTCAGTGAGAATCCCCATCTTGCGGGTGGCGCTGACCAGCAGCTCGAAATCCCGTTCATAAGCAGCCTTGACCGCATAGATCATCGCCTGGCGCATCTGTTGTGGTATCCGGCTGACCATGCCGAAATCGAGCAGGATCAGTTCGCCTTTCGGGCTGACCAGCAGATTGCCCGGATGGGGATCGGCGTGAAAGTAACCCTTGACGAGCATCTGTTCGGTATAAAAAAGCACCAGCTGCTGCATCAGATCGCGGAACGAGACATCCAGTTTTTTCAGGGCTTCGGCATCGTCAAAGCGCACGCCTTCTTCAAAGCTCATCACTAAGGCCGCATCGGAACAGTATTCCGGATATGGTCGTGGAAAGCGGATCTTGGTTTCGGCATAAACCTGACTGAAATGTTCCAGATTTGCCAGTTCCTGCTGCATGCTCACTTCCTGCAGGATCACCTGGCTGAACGCCCGCAGCACCGATTCGATGGAATGCCGGGTCTGATCGGTAAACAGTGGCCGGAAAATTTTCAGAAACAGGTTCAGCAATACAATGTCGATGCGCACCTGAAACTGGATATTTTCGCGCAACAGCTTGACCGCGACCGGAATCTGGCCATCCCGGAGCTGTGCTTTATGCACCTGGCCGATCGAGGCACTGGCCAGCGGCTGCTGATCAAACTGGCTGAACACTGCAGGATCAGGGAAGGCGCGGCGGAACGCCCGCTGGCGATCCCTGTCACTCATCGCCGGCATCCGGTCGTGCAACTGACGCAGCGCCTGAAGGTAATCCGAGTCAAAAAAATCGGCGCGGGTGGCAAGCACTTGCGCCAGTTTGAGAAAACTGGCGCCGAGGGTGCGGATATTCTCAACCAGGTCCTCTGGAC
>JAPHSA010000070.1 GCA_026193235.1 Deltaproteobacteria bacterium
ACTAACTTATTGAGAGATGCTGACTCTTCAAAAAGCAGCCTGGTTGATCTGGAAAATGAAACCTTCGGGTTCAATCATCAGCAGGTCGGCTACGCCCTGTTAGTCAACTGGAATTTCCCTGAATCCATTGCCGAACCGATTCTCTTTCACCACCAGCCCGAAAGGTCAGTCGAAGATAACCGCAGACAGTCAGAAATTTTATATTATGCTGATCAGCTGGCAGATATTTACAATGCAAAGGAGACAGCTGAGAAAGCACGGATACTCCAACAGAGTCTGATCGAAAAATTCGATTTCAGTCAAGCAAAGTCCCTGGAAATATTAGACGCAACGGCAACCAGCAGCAGTGAATTGCTGAGCTCTTTTGAATTAGACCCGGAAGAAATAAGGCCATATTCGGTCATGCTTCAGGAAGCCAACCTGGAACTCGGCAAACTCCACTTGAGCAACGAACAGTTAATATTAGAAATGAAAGATGCCAGGGAAAAAGCGGAAAGACTGGCGGCTGAACTTCAGAGTGCTAACAGCCGCTTAAAAGAGCTGGTTTATCGTGATGGCCTCACCGGGCTTTATAATCATCGCTATTTCCAGGAATCACTTGGCAATGAACTCGCGCGCGCAAGAAGATACCAATCATCCGTTTCACTGATTCTTTTCGACATCGATCATTTCAAACTGGTCAACGATACCCATGGTCATCCCGCTGGGGATCTGGTGCTCATAAATATTGCCAGGGCTGTCAGCAGTGCCGTTCGCCCCAGTGACATCGTTGCGCGCTACGGTGGAGAAGAATTTGCTGTCATTCTCCCGGAAACTAGTCCTGCAGGGGTTAAGGTCTTTGCCGCTCGCCTCAGACGCTGTATCGAGGGCATTGCGACACTGGTTGATGGACAGTTGATCTACGTCACAGTCAGTGCCGGGGCAACGACCTTTACTTCTGAGACCACAAATGTCACCAAGGACATGCTGATTGAAACCGCCGATCGTGGGCTTTACACCTCAAAGCAGAACGGACGCAACCAGGTGACGACTCTTGAGGTTGAGACCTCCACTGACTAAAGCCTTCATTGAATAAAAAACAATCTCTTTTGATGATTCTTTCATTCATCCGCTGGATTCATTAAGATCAGCATGATATTTTTAATGACAATCCTCATTCAAAGGAATGATTGATTCTTCATGACGGCCAATATCTCTGAAAAATATCAGCTTATTGCCAGTGACGACGAACTTTGCCTCCAATTATCGGGAGATTGGCTGTTTCAGAGCGGCATTCCCGATATCGATCCACTGCTGCGTGACCTCCCGTCAACACAGCCGACAAAGCTCAGCTTCAATTGTGAGCAGCTTGGCCGTTGGGACACAGGGTTGATGATATTTCTTGTCGGTTTAATCCAAAGCTGCCATAAAAGTAACATCGATGTTGTTCGTGAATCTCTTCCTGAGGGGGTTCAAAAGCTCCTGAGACTTTCTTTTTCTGTACCGGAACGTAGAAGTCAGCAGCGAGAAGTTCTCGGTCAACCCGTCCTCGCTAAAATCGGTAATGTCACCATTGAAATGCAGCAAAACTGGTATGACATGCTCAGTTTTATCGGTGAGATTTTTTCTGCGTTTTTAAACTTTTTACGCGGTAGAGCTCATTTTCGTTCTTCCGACCTATGGTTTCAAATTGAGGCGGCAGGACCATCAGCCTTATTTATCGTTACCCTGATCAGCGTCCTTGTCGGTATGATCCTGGCTTTTGTTGGAGCCGTTCAATTACGCCTGTTTGGCGCGGAAATTTTCATTGCCAACCTGGTCGGCCTTGGCATGGCCCGTGAGATGGGCGCAATGATGACGGCGATTATCATGGCCGGTCGCACCGGAGCTGCCTACGCCGCATTTTTGGGAACCATGCAGGTCAATGAAGAAATTGATGCACTCAAGACGGTTGCCGTCTCACCCATTGAATTTCTAGTCCTACCACGCCTCATTGCCCTGGTGATTACCATGCCACTGCTCTGTATCTACGCAGATTTCATGGGCATTGTCGGTGGAGCTATTGTTTGCGCAAGCATGCTGGACATTTCTTTTTTCCAGTATTTCCAGCAAATTCAAGGTTTTGTTGGCCTTTCGCATTTTATCATCGGGATTGTTAAAGCAGCAATTTTTGGCATCCTGATTGCCACAGCAGGTTGTTTCCGCGGCCTCCAGTGTGGCCGTAGTGCTTCGGCTGTCGGTTACGCCGCAACCAGTGCAGTGGTCACTTCAATTGTGCTCATCATCGTCGCAGATGCAATTATTACTGTTCTCTGCCAGGTTCTGGGGGTTTGACGATGGGCGCAACCCCTCACCTGGATATCCGCAACCTGTGTATGGCTTACGGTGAATCGATCATTCAACAAAATCTTAATTTTACCGTTGAGCATGGTGAGATTTTTGTCATTATGGGCGGCAGTGGCTGCGGTAAAAGTACGCTTCTCAGACATCTCGTTGGCCTAATGGAACCAACAGAAGGAGAAGTTCTGGTCAATGGCGTGGATATTTGGAATGTTTCCTTGAATGAGCGTGATAAGATTATCAGTCGCGCGGGGGTGCTCTTCCAGGGGGGTGCACTCTGGAGTTCCATGACTCTGGCTGAGAACATCGAACTGCTGTTGACGGAATATACAACTCTCAATAAAAAACAGATTCAGGACGTTATCGCCTACAAACTCTCCCTCGTCGGTCTCTCTCGCTACAGAGACTATTATCCATCGGAAATCAGTGGAGGGATGCGTAAAAGGGCTGGCCTTGCCAGGGCGATGGCGCTTGATCCAGAAATTTTATTTTTTGACGAACCCTCAGCCGGACTTGACCCGGTCAGCTCAAGGTTATTAGACGACTTGATTTTGGAATTACGCGAAAGTCTGGGCGCGACCATCGTGATTGTCAGTCACGAGCTCGCGAGTATCTTTACCGTTGCTGATAACTCGATTTTTCTCGATCCTACGGAGAAAACAATCATTGCTTCCGGTCCACCCAAGCTCCTACTTGAATCTTCACAAGATTCGCGTGTAATTAGGTTCTTAACCCGTACAACCTGATATATTAATACTGAATCAAATGAAAGCTCAAAGAGGCCTCTATGCGTAAACGTAAAAGAATTGATCCACGAGTCATTGGCAGCTTTGTCGTCGGTGCGGTCATTTTAAGTGTTGCCGCTTTGATGTTCTTTGGCCCAGGAGGATTATTATCTGAAACGCGAAGCTATGTTATTTATTTCGATAGCTCTGTCAAAGGCCTTAATGTCGGTTCGCCGGTACGTTTTCGCGGTGTCAAAATCGGTCAGGTCAAAGAAATCAACGTCCGCGTCCGCCCCAGTGACTTTCAATTTCACATACCGGTAGTCATCGAAATTGAACCATCAAGAATTCAAGCGGAAGGAACCAAGAAGGGGCTGCTTGACATCTTTAAAACCGCTGTTCAGGGAGAAGACCCCATGATCTCCCTGGTCGATAAAGGACTACGCGCACAGTTACAACTGGATAGTCTGGTGACGGGACAGTTATATGTCAACTTAGACATGCTTCCCGACGCCCCACTCGTCCTTAACGGCCATACCAACGATTATCCTGAGCTCCCGTCGATAAGCTCCAGCCTGGAAGAGCTGACCAAAACTTTTGAAGACCTGCCACTGAAACAACTGGCCGATAAATTAACCCGCTCCGCCGAAGGTTTCGAAAAAATCATCACCTCTCCCAGTCTGCACAATGCACTGGCAAAATTTGATGACACGACCACTCAGTTAAATCAACTCCTAAGAGGACTCAATGAACAGCTATTGCCCCTAGTAACGACACTTAAAGAAACCATGCAGCAAACTCAGAAAACCATGGTCAAGATGGACGCTAAAATTGACCCGTTAACGCAAAGTATTGAGCGGACATTGGATCAGGCCCAGGGAGCTATTCGGCATATTGATGGGCAAATTGATCCCTTGTCACAGCAGTTGAGCAAAACATTGCAAGAGTTCCAGACTGCAGCCAAACAAGCTGATACGACCATGCACCAGATTCAAGAACTTTCAGCCAGCGATTCACAAATTTTGGAACAACTCAGTTTGACGCTTCAGGAAGTTAATAAAACAGCTCGTACAGTACGTTATTTGACTAATGAGCTTGAACGCGATCCACAGATACTGTTGCGCGGTCGCGTGAATAGGGAATGAATAGGGAAAGCCGATGATGCGTTTTTTAATTATAGTTACCTTACTCCTTTGCTCCTCCTGCATTCAACTTGGCGGTGAGACGCCAGTCAGGCAATACTACGTCCTGCGAGCAATGACAGAAACTTCCCAGATAAACTCTTCTAAAGCTATAGCTATTGATCTAAAACTCACTAATTTTCCTGAGTATTTATCTCGCACAGAAATTGTCACCTATATTCAAACTAACAGGGTTAAAATTGCCTATGACGCCAGCTGGGCAGAGCCACTAGCAGACAACCTGTTGCGCATCTTACGCAGAAACCTCGGTACACTTTTGCCACTGTCACAGATATCTCTCAGCCCTTGGGAATCGAACAATCCAGAGGCCTTAAGGGTAGAACTGCTCGTCAATAATTTTTCTGGTCAATTGGGCGGTGAAACGGACGTAGACGTTAATTGGCTGATCAAGAAAGATAATCAGATAATCGAC
>JAPHSA010000248.1 GCA_026193235.1 Deltaproteobacteria bacterium
AATCAGGTTTTTCCCCTTACGCACCAGGCCATTGATTACGCGGGCCGATTCTGCACCCTCCGGTACAGTTTCAATAAAGGTTGACGGAGAGACGTAGTCAAGTTTCTCCATTTCCTGACGCCCTTGATCATGGGCATAGGTCCAGCCCGCGTCCCCGACGGGCCCGACATAAATAAAACCGGCCTTTATCTCTTTGGCAGCAAATGCCGGAGTGGAGAAACAGGCAAGTAGCACGGCTAGCAGAAGCAGAAGAGTTTTTTTCATCAGAGTGAACCTTTCTCGTTTCATTGGAAAGAAATGGAAAAAACATTTATTAGACCAGAGCGGTTGAATTGTCGAGCCGTTGCGACCGTCTCTGGTTTTGGAATCAATTGATTTTTAATTTGCTGTCGATGTTGTTTTCCAACCAGCTTTTGTCCCACCATTCAATCGGTTGGACCGGCACTCCTGAGACAATAATTCCCAGATGGAGATGATCTCCTCCGGCCATCCCCGTTGCTCCGCTGCGGCCGATAACCTGGCCACGGGTAACCATTTCGCCGGGCTGAACACTGACCTGGCTCATGTGGGCATAGAGGCTCTGTAATCCAAGGCCGTGGTCTATGACGACGCATTGTCCATAAATCCCCAGATATTCTGACCAGACGACCTCACCAGAATTTTCTGCAATGATCTCTGCCTGAGCAACGGAAGCGAGATCCTGACCTAGATGGACCGTTTTATCGATTTCCTTACCCTCGTGATAGTAGGTCCGATAATCAGCGAATTGTGCCAGAGTTGCTGTTTGTGGCTGCCTGAGAAAAGTACCCTCCCAGAGTGGGGTTGCAGATGTTTTGCGCCCGAGTTCGACAATCTGCGCACGGTTCTTTGTGCGGACATCACGGTTGACGTAAAGGAAGATCTCGAGCGGGTCGGTCATATCAGGAACGAGAGCTTCAAACTCGGGTATTTTCTGATCCAGAAAGCTTTTCGATATATTTATCTTCCGCTGGCGAAATTTTTTATTATTCGCCCGGTAATAGATTCCAGCCTGCCTTTCATTGCCGGCAAGATCCTGGGCCACCACCCGGGGAACAAAATCCTCGCTCTTCACGAAGTAGGGGTAAGCAAACAGACAGGCATAAATCCCGGAATCCTGAAGATACGCTGGAAAGAAATGTTCACCAAATTGAACACCAACCTTGTCAACGTCTTCATTGAGGCTGAAAGTGACCAAACCGCTGCCACCTTTGGTTAAATTATGAGCCTTACTGAGAATGGAAATAACTGGCGGCCGCGTGTCATAAGTCAGGTTGAACAGCTGTTGAACCGTATTACCCTTGCCAAAATGGTAGATTGACTGATCGGTCGCCAGAACCTCGATTTGGATCCCGCCCTCCTCAAGCTTCAAGCTGGCAAGATCCAGTTCCAGGTCTACAACGCGGGTTTGGGTTGGGAAGTCCCGCTTTAGTAACGGCAGTTGGTTGGCTCCCTGAACCACCATGACCTGTAGGTTTTTCAGGCCCACCCCCTCATCATTGAGTGCCAGCAGCAGTTTTGATTTTTTAGAAATCGGCCCGCTGCTTGGGGTCAAACTGATTTGCGGTGGTTTGGTGTCACGAAAATAAAAGACTCCAGCTGAGATTATCCCGACGATAATCACAAGAAAAAATAATTTTTTGATGGATTTCAATGGTTTACCTTTTTGATTGATTTGTTGCTGAGAACCTGCGGGAACTTATTTGTAATAATTCAGGGCAACACTCGGTTGCCCTGAATTTATGCAGTCGATTGTCTGATGCTCCTCTTTATTTGTCAAGAGGATCACGCATGAATGGCTTCTTTATTTACTGCCAGAGCAGCTTCCTTGAGCGTTTCTGCAAGAGTCGGGTGGGCATGACAGATGACGGCCAGATCGTGGACGCTTCCCGCGAAGGAAATGACCGTAGCCGCTTCGGCGATCAGCTCCGAGGCATGGGGCCCGACGATGTGAACTCCCAAAATACGACCGCTGTCCGGGTTGGCCAGAACCTTGACGAAGCCATCGCTCATTCCGTTGCACAATGCTCGACCGCTGGCAGAAAAGTAAAACTTTCCAGCTTTGTAGGGGATGTTTTCCGTTTTTAATTCTTCTTCATTTTTGCCGACGGTGGCAACTTCCGGCCAGGTGTAGGTCACCGCTGGAACGGTGAGATAATTCAGACTTGATTGTTGTCCGGCGAGTCTTTCAGCAAAAACGACGCCTTCTTCACTCGCTTTGTGCGCCAGCATCATGCCGGGAACCAGGTCGCCGATGGCGTAGATCCCCGGAACGCTGGTCTGGTAATTTTCGTCAACCTCCAGTTGTGCTTGTTGATTGACTTGCAGGCCGACGTTTTCCAAACCCAGGCCGGCAGTTTGCGCCCGCCGTCCGGTAGCAACCAGCACTTTGTCGCAGCTGATTTGCTGTTCACCTTTGGCTGTGGTCAAAGTTGCAACAATTCCTTCAGCGGTTTTTTCGATTTTATCGAGCCGGGTTTTCAGCAGGATCTCCAATCCCTGTTTTTTCAGGCTGCGCTGGAGCGTCTGCGCGATCTGTGGGTCGGTTTGCGGAATAATCTGGGCCAGCATCTCGACAACGGTCACCTGCGAACCCAGCCGGCTCCAGACGGAACCCATCTCCAAACCGATAACACCACCACCAACAACCAGCAAACGGGGCGGGACCTCTGTCAGACTGAGGGCATCGCGCGCATTAATAACGTTCTCACCATCGAAGGGGAGGTGGGGCAATTCGATCGCTTCACTGCCGGTTGCCAGCAGGATCGATGTGGCAGTGAGCTCCTGAATCTCTTTGCCCGAAGTGACCTTGACTGTTCGCGGCGCATCCTTACCAGCCAACAATTCTGCCTGACCAGTGATGGAGACGATCTTGTTCTTCTTGAATAGACCGGCGATGCCGCCAGTGAGTTTGTCAATAATGTCCTGCTTGCGGGCCATCATCTGTGCGAGATTCAGTTTCGCTCCGCTGACCTCTATTCCGTGTTCCACCAGTTCATGATTGATGCGGGCAAAATGCTCACTCGATTCCAATAGAGCTTTGCTGGGGATACAGCCTTCATTCAGGCAAACACCGCCGAGTGTCGGACGTTTTTCAATGACGGCTACGGAAAAGCCGAGTTGTGCCGCACGAATGGCCGCAACATAACCACCGGGGCCGGCACCGATGACAATCAGATCATACATTTGTTCAGACATCTGTTCTCCTTCTTCAGGATTGGTTTCTCAGCGCCATTTAGACTTTCAGCAGCAATGTTTCCGGATTATCAATGTAGCTCTTGACCTGTTTGAGGAAACTGACCGCCTGCTGTCCATCGATAATGCGGTGATCGTAGCTGAGAGCGATATTCATCATCGGGCGGATGACAATTTCGCCATTGCGTACGACGGGACGCTCTTGAATCGCGTGCATGCCAAGGATACCGCTCTGTGGAGGATTAAGAAGTGGCGTCGACAATACCGAGCCATATACCCCGCCATTACTGATGGTAAAGGTGCCGCCCTCAAGATCATCCAACGTCAGCTTGCCGCTGTTGGCACGTTCAGCAAGGTCCCGGATGGTTTTTTCGATGCCATCAAAGTGCAGTTGATCCGCATCGCGAATGACCGGAACCACCAACCCCCGTTTGCTGCCGACAGCAACGCCGATATCGTAATAGTTATGGTAGACAATATCGTTGCCATCGATACTGGCATTGACTTCGGGGAATTCCCGCAATGCCTCAGCGCAGGCTTTGACAAAGAAAGACATGAATCCCAGTGCGACGCCATGTTTTTCTAGGAAGCTCTCTTTGTAAGATTTGCGCAGAGCGATGACCTGACTCATATCGATTTCATTGAAGGTGGTCAGCATCGCTGTTTCATGCCGAGCTTTCATCAAATGGGCGGCAATTTTTTTGCGGATCTGGGTCATCGGCACCCGGGTCACCCGATCTGTCGAGGGCGCCGTATCTGTTTTAGCTGTGGGTTTCGGCTTTGGTGCAGTTTCAGTCTTGGGAGCGGCTGTTTCAGCTTGTGCCGGAGGGGCGACTTCTTCTTTCGCTGCCGGAATGTCATCTACCAGGATGCGACCGTCACGGCCGCTGCCCGTCAATGTTGACGGATCGACACCGCGCTCGGCCGCTATTTTAGGCACGGCCGGATTCATCGGGGCTGCCGCCGTTGCTGCTGGTTCTGCCGCTGTTGTCTGGGCCGGTTCTGAACTCTCAGCCTTCTGAGCGCTTTCATCAATCTTGCCGATCACAGCACCAATTTTAATGACGTCGCCCTGCTGAGCCAGAATTGTCAGTTTCCCGGACACTTCAGCGTTGAGCTCAACGTTGACCTTTTCGGTTTCCAACTCCATAAGCAGGTCGTCTTTTTCAACATACTCACCGTCCTGCTTGAACCATTCACCGATTTCCGCTTCAACAATCGACTCGCCGACCTGGGGGACTAAGATATCCATAGCAATCCTTTATTTTGAGGGAGCAAAGGCTCTGTCTAAAATGTCCTGTTGTTCCTTTTTATGGATGCGGTGTGATCCGACCGCCGTGCTTGCCGAACGCTTGCGGCCAATGTATTCCGGCTCCCGGCCGATCAGATCGCGCAACCGTGAACGCAGAAAATCCCAGCCACCGCCGTTGGCGATTTCTTCCTGCACCCAAAAGTACTCGACACTTTTTTTGTAGGGTTTGAGGGTTTTCAGTAACAATTCTTTATGCAGCGGGTAGAGTTGATCAAAGCGGATAATGGCAACATCCTCGTGCTTGCTATCAAGGCGTTGTTGCAGTAACTCATAGTAGATCTTGCCGGAACAGAGCAGCACTCTGCGGCAGTTTTTGGCTTCCAGATTGTCGGCAATGATCTCCTGAAAATGGCCCTTGCTTAAGTCATCTACAGTCGATACGCAGGCAGGATGACGCAACAGTGCTTTTGGGGTAAAGACAATCAGTGGGCGCCGATGTTTGGTTCGCACCTGGCGCCTGAGAACGTGAAATAATTGTCCCGGGGTGCTTGGGTTGACAAGCTGCATGTTGTTGTCGGCACAAAGTTGCAAATAGCGTTCAATTCTGGCGCTGGAATGTTCCGGCCCCTGGCCTTCGTAACCATGGGGCAGAAACATGGTGATTCCGGTTGGTCGGTCCCATTTGGCCAGGCTGCTGGCGATGAACTGGTCGATGATGACCTGCGCTCCATTGGCGAAATCGCCGAATTGAGCTTCCCATATGGTCAGGTCATCGGGAGTCTCTACCGTGTAACCATAGTCAAAACCAAGGACCGCCGCTTCTGAAAGCATGCTGTTGAAAGCATCAAAGTGACAACCGGCCTGTTCGGCAATCTGCGACAGGGCAGTATATTCTTGCCCGGTTTTGATGTCGTAAAGGGTCGCGTGACGGTGGTTGAAGGTGCCCCGACGGGAATCCTGACCGGATAGCCGGATCGAAGTCCCTTCATTGACCAGACTGGCAAAAGCCAGGGCTTCTCCCGTGCCCCAATCAATGGGCCCCTCATCCATGACTGCACTCAGTCTTTTTTTCAATAAGGTAGCGATCTTTCGATGCGGGGTGAAATCGTTCGGGACGCTGGTCAGGGATTTACTCAATCGTTGCAAGGTTTTCTTCTCAACACCGGTTTCAACCGGGTCAAAACTGAAATTTCTTGAGATGTGTGACCACTGTTTGAGGAAAATTTCGTGCATCGGGCAAACCTCTCGGTTAAGCGCCTCCTCTAAATTTTGGTCAATCTGATCACCGATTTTCTGCAACTCTGTCTCGGAAAATCCTTCGAGCAACAGTTGGGTCTTGTAAATATCTGCGGTCAGGGGATGGTTGCTGATTTTTTCGTACATCAGGGGCTGAGTGAAAAAGGGTTCATCCCCTTCATTGTGACCATGACGACGATAGCAAATGACCTCAATGACCACATCTTTGCGAAATTGCTGGCGGTACTCAATTGCCATGGTGGCAGCCTGAATCAAGGCTTCGGGGTCATCACCATGAACATGGTAGATCGGAGAATTAAGCATTTTGGCGATGTCGGTTGCGTAGGCGGTTGAGCGGGCATCAACCGGCAGTGTGGTAAAGCCGATCTGATTGTTGATGACCAGATGCAGAGTGCCCCCGGTTCTATACCCGGCCAGCTGCGATAGATTCAGAGTTTCGGCAACCATCCCCTGCCCGGCGAATGCGGCATCACCGTGGATCAGTAGTGGCATGATCAGTTGTTCGCCATCCCCTTCAATGCGATCCTGTCGAGCCCGTACTTTGCCTTCCACAACCGGATTGACGGCTTCCAGGTGACTGGGATTTGATGCCAGAGAAATTCGAATGACCCCTTCCGGGAATTGGCGATAGCTGGTATAGCCCTTATGATATTTGACATCTCCTTCACCAATAATCTGGTAACGTTCGTTATCGGAGAATTCGGTAAAGATATTTTCCAGCGGTTTTTCAAAAGTATTTGCCAGCACATTCAGCCGCCCGCGGTGCGACATGCCGATGACAATCTGTTGGATGGAGAGTTGGGCGGCTTTTTCAACGAGATGGTCGAGGAGTGGTATCACCGATTCGGCACCTTCCAGCGAAAAGCGCTTTTGGCCGACAAATTTGCGGTGCAGAAAGGTTTCAAATTTAGTCGCTTTCAGCAGCATTTTCATTGTCTGGAGTTTTTTCTCTCGACTTATTTCAGAGCGGTTGCGCGACTCTTCCGCTTTTTGTTGTATCCACTTACGTTCTTCCGGAATCGGGATATGCATGAATTCCAACCCGAGAGAGCGGCAATAGGTCTGCTGCAGGACATCAACGATGTCTTTCAGCGGAGCTTCGGGAAGAATGAAATTGTCGGTCGCGAAGGTGCGCTGGAAGTCTGTCGGGTCCAGACCGAATTCTGAAATATTCAGCAGCGGATGGTCCAATGAACATGGGGTCAGCGGGTCGACACAGGCAAGCAGATGGCCGATCTCTCGGTAGCGATGGATCAGCTCCTGAACTGCTATCGCTTTGTTGTTGCTGGCGGTGGTGACACCGTATTCCTGGGCCAGTTCGAAGCCCTGAAAAAAGGAATCCCACTCGTCGGGAACCTGCTGTGGGTTGTCCTTCCAGAGCAGGTACTGGCTCTCCAGC
>JAPHSA010000191.1 GCA_026193235.1 Deltaproteobacteria bacterium
GAGTCTATCGACTCCTGTCCAGCGTGATCCTTGTTCCTCAAAGCCTGAAATTCATGTCCCGAGAAAATACGTACTATTTGCGAAATAACGGTGATACAATGCTCTAAAAAATGGAACTCACTGTTTTTAATGTGTTTTTAGCTAAATACATTGCAACACAAAAAAATTCCAAACATTCTATTTATTGATCAAGCTGTGAGATAATGGTGAGACTGATACATTGAACGGGACGAATGGCTCAAGGTCTACCAGCGACCTTTTTGGCTTGAAGTGTTGCTCCTGTCACTAATAAAGCTTGGACGGTTTCCGATGAAAATAAGCAGCAGTAAAGTTTTCTACTTTTTTATCTTATGCGGATTTGCAGCAGGGCTGTTTTGGGTCTTTGGTTTGTCACCACAAGATACGCATGAGACCAAAATCCGAAAATCTGAACCGCGACAGACGCCGGTCGAGGTTATGCCCATAACGAGAGGTCCTATCGAATTGCTCCGGACTTTCAGTGGCGCGCTCGAACCCAGGGCTGAATTTGTCGTTGCTCCCAAGGTTGCCGGGCGGGTGGAGCGGATGGACGTGAATATCGCTGACTCGGTTCACCGTGGCCAGGTCGTTGGAGAGCTGGACAACGACGAGTATATCCAGGCGGTCAATCAGTCCCGAGCCGATCTGGCTGTGTCAAAAGCCAATCTTGCTGAAGCACAGAGTGGGCTGCAAATTGCTAACCGCGAGCTTGAAAGGGTCAAGACCTTACGCCAACGTGGAGTAGCTTCGGAGTCACAGTTTGATGAGATCCTGGCCAATCAGATGACCAAACAGGTCGAGCTGCAAGTTGCCCAGGCCCAGCTGGTCCACGCCAAATCGGTCTTGGAAACGGCGAATATCAAGCAGGGATATACCAGGATAACCGCCGGATGGAGCGGTGGTTCGGATCAGCGAGTGGTGGCAGAACGCTATGTTGACGAAGGAGAAATGGTGTCCGCCAATGCACCACTCTTACGCATTGTCGAGCTCGATCCCATTGCTGGAGTGGTTTTTGTCGCCGAGCGTGACTATGCACTTTTGCAGCCGGGACAGAAAATCATACTGACGACAGATGCTTTTCCTGGTGAAGAATTTCAGGGTCAGATTGAACGCATTGCTCCGGTCTTTAAACAAGCCACACGCCAGGCTCGGGTTGAGCTGATAATCGGCAATCCCGGGCAACGGCTCAAACCGGGGATGTTTATTCGGGCTGTCGTGGTGCTCGACCGTCAACTTGACGCCACAATCGTACCCGAACAGGCCCTCATCAAACGGGACGATGTGACCGGTCTGTTCCTGGTCAGTGATGATGGGCACAGCGTCAGTTGGCATGAGGTGGTTGTCGGCATTCGTAACGACAAACGGGTGCAGGTTTTAGGGGAAGGGTTGTCCGGCCGGGTCGTCGTTCTGGGTCAGCAGCTGCTTAACGATGGTGCGACCATCACTATCCCCGCAGAGCAACCCATTCCGACGAGTGTCGGTAAAAAAGCGGTCCGCTGATGAATCTGCCTGGTTTCAGTGTTCGCCGCCCTGTATTCACCACGATGGTGACCCTGATCGTCGTAATTATCGGGGCATTTTCTCTGACCCGACTACAGATCGACCTGCTTCCTGAGATCGAGTTGCCGACCCTGACCATCCGGACAGAATATGCAGGGGCCAGCCCGGAAGTCATTGAACGGCTAGTCACCCAGATTGTCGAAGAGGTTGTTGCCACGGTACCCGGGGTGGAGGATATGTCCTCGCAATCCTCGGAAGGCAGCAGCACGGTGCGGGTCAGCTTCGGTTGGGGAACCAATCTTGATACAGCGGCCCAGGATGTCAGAGCAATCCTCGAAAACGAGATAAACGAATTTCCAGATGATATTGTCCGCCCCCGGATCAGCAAATTCGATGTTGCCAGTTTTCCAGTCGTTATTCTGGGCATATCCAGCAACCTCGATCCAGTCGAGTTAACTGAACTGGTAGACGATCAGGTGCGTTACCGTTTCGGTCGTCTGCCCGGGGTGGCTCAGGTCGATATGTGGGGGGAGTTCAAGCGTGAAGTGCGGATCGAACTCGACGCTGAACAGGTCAAAGCCCTTGGACTCTCGCTCAATCAGGTCCTGCAGGCGATCCGCAATGCCAATCTTGACTTGCCGGCTGGTAGGATCGAACAGGGTCTCTATGAGGTCACTCTTCGCGCTCCCGCTGAATTCAGCAACCTTGATCAGATCCGTAACACCGTAATTTTTCAACAGGAAGGAGCCGCAGTGACACTCGGCCAAATTGCCCGGGTGCGCGATACCTATGAAAAAAAACGCCGGATTGTGCGGGTCAACGGCGAACGTGGATTGCGCGTGGCGATCCGCAAACAGGCTGATGCCAACACGGTTGAAGTTGCCAAAGCGATTCTGAATGAGATTGATGAAGTCAACCGGGCCTTTCCTCAAATCCGTATCATTCCAGTGATCAACCAGGGTAATTTCATCGAACGATCAATTGACAACGTGGCGCATTCAGTGCTCTACGGTGGCGGCCTGTCGATTCTGGTTTTGCTGTTTTTTCTGCGTAACATCCGCTCAACCCTGGTGATTTCCCTGGCAATTCCGATTTCGGTCATTGCAACCTTCGCAATGATTTATTTTGGTGGCTTTACTCTTAACCTGATGACCCTGGGAGGGCTCGCGCTCGGAGTGGGGATGATGGTTGACAGCTCGGTCGTGGTGCTCGAAAACACCTTCCGCAGGCGAGTTGAAAACCATGAACTACCTGAAGTTGCCGCAGTCGAAGGCGCGCGTGAGGTCGGACCAGCTATCGTTGCCAGCACCATCACCACGCTGGTGATATTTCTTCCGCTGGTCTTTGTACAAGGAGTCGCGGGGGTTCTCTTTAAAGAACTTTCTTTTGTCATCATTTTTTCGCTGATCTGTTCTTTGCTTGTTTCTCTCAGCTTACTACCGATGCTGGCTTCCCGGCTGCTGGAGACACCCGAACAACTTTGCGCCCGACGGGCAGCCTGGATTGAGCGGCTGATCGCCTGGTCCGATGGCCTCTTCAAAAGTTTGGACAACGCCTATCGTGATCTGCTGAAAGCTGTGTTGCGACATCGGTTACGGACCGTTATCCTGGCCTTTGCCATTCTTGGCGCCAGCCTGATCCTGCTGCCTTTTATCGGCACTGAGTTTCTTCCCCCGAGTGACGAGGGGGAGGTGCGAGTCTCCGGAGAGATGGAGATCGGTACCCGCCTCGAACTGCTTGATCAACAGGCCCGGAAGATGGAAAAGCTTGTTTATGATGCCGTCCCCGAGGCCGTCTCTTCAGTTATCAGTGTCGGTTCTTCCGGTTGGCGGCCGAGTGATGCAGCGAAGACGGAAATTCGTCTTTCACTGCTTCCGGCTGCCGAGCGAAATCGCTCCAATACCGAAATTGCCAACGACCTGAGAAAACTCCTGAAGGGGAAAATTCCCGGCATGACAATTCGGACCCGGGCTCCTCAGGGTCAATTTCTGCTGGAGCGGATTCTTGGCGGAGACGAGGGATTGAGTGTTGAAATTCGTGGTTTTGACCTCTCTATACTCGACTCACTGGCGGCCAAAGTAGCCCCGATGATTGCAGATGTTCCGGGGGTCACCGATATCGATAGCAGTCAGGCCGCCGGCATACCGCAACAGGAAATCCGGGTTGATCGCGACAAGGTTGCCGATCTCGGATTGAGCGTGCGTGATGTCACTGAAGTTCTGGAGACTGCCGTTGCCGGGGCCAAGGCCGGTGAGTTTCGCGCTCAGGGAAACTCCTATCGAATTTTTGTCCAGCTGCAGGATGTCGAAAAACGCACGCTCGATGAAATTCTCGATCTGACGTTGACGACTCCAACCGGAGAGCAGGTGTCGTTGCGTAATCTGGTCAGCACCGAAGCGGGAATTGGTCCCATTTTGATTGATCGTAAGGATCAGCAGCGCCTGGTGACACTTCAGGCCAATATTGTTGACCGGGATTTCGGTTCGGTGGCGGAAGATATTCAGACTGTTCTCAATCAGATTCCCCGCCCCGTTGGTTATGATCTAACCGTGGCTGGAAACTTTGAGGAACAGCAGAAGGCCTTTCGTGAACTGATCGTCTCATTGCTGTTGGCTTTGTTATTGGTCTACATGGTACTGGCTTGCCAGTATGAGTCGCTGCGCGACCCGCTCGTCGTCATGGCCTCGGTCCCTGTTGCCGCTGTGGGGGTCCTGGTAACACTGTTTTTGACCGGAACGACGCTCAACCTTCAATCCTACATCGGCTGTATTATGCTTGGTGGTATTGTTGTTAATAATGCTATTTTACTGGTCGATCAGGCGGGCCAGCTCTCTCGTGCGGGCATGCCAGTCAGTGAAGCGGTGGCCGAGGCTGGTCGCAGGCGACTAAGACCGATTTTGATGACCACACTGACGACCATTCTAGCTCTGCTGCCCCTGGCCTTCGGTATCGGTGAAGGAGCTGATGCTCAGGCTCCCCTGGCCCGGGCCGTGGTTGGTGGCTTGAGTGGCTCGACCCTGATTACCCTGGTGCTTATTCCGGCGGTCTACTCCCTGTTTCATCCGGAGCCGAAAGGAGATCACCAGTGCGACTCCTGAATGGTTTCAAGCCCTATCTCCTGCTTTGTGTTTTGCTTTGTCCTGGAGTTCTGAGCGGTTGTGTGCCAGGCAAACACAGGGACAGCGTAACTGACCATCAGCTGATACAACGCGACAAGGATATGATTCTCTCATCAGCCCCCGCGATAACAATTCAAACGCCAGCGGCAAAGATTTCAGGGCAAATGCCCTTGGCGCAGTTGTCTGAATTGTCAGTCGAAAAAGCTGTATTGCTTGCCTTGCACAACAATCGTGACCTGAAAGTGCGGCAACAAGCTCCGGTGATTGCCGGCACATTTGAGCAGCTTGAGCGGGGCCATTTTGACCCGGAGCTGTTTGTAGCTACTGAATATTTTAAGGAAAGAGCCAATGAAACCTCACGCTCCAGTGGTGAGCAGTTCAGCGTTCTGGGCGATGAGGTGACTACGGAGGCCGGGCTACGCCAACGTTTGCCGACCGGCACAACCATTGAGGCGGGGTTAAGTCAGGGGCGCAGTATCTCAAACCGGGCTCCTGAACAGCAAACGGCACGACTGGGCTTAAGTGTGACCCAGTCTTTACTGCGCGGCTTTGGGCCGGCGGTTAACCTTGCCAGTGTCCGCCAGGCTGAACTTGATACCCTGGCCAGTATCGATGAACTGCGAGGTTTCAGCGAAGCACTGCTGGCAGACACTGAAATTGCCTACTGGAATTATGTTCTGGCGAAGGAAGAGATTGTAATCTTTGAAACTTCGCTTGATATCGCCAGAAAACAGCGTGAGGAGATTGAGCTCCGTATTGATGTCGGGATTTTGCCTGAGATTGAGGTGGCGGCGGCCCGTGCGGAGGAGGCATTACGGGTACAGGCGCTGATCAACGCCCGCAGTCTTCTTGAGGAGCGACGGCTGAGGCTTTTGCGCTTCATCAATCCTCGAACTGAAGAACGGCTTGACCAACCACTCACAGCTATCAGTGACCCACGTCTGGCTTCAGAACCAATTAATGATCTGAAGGATCGTTTGCAACTGGCCGAACAGTCTCGTCCCGACCTGAATGAAGCCAGATTGAGACTGGAACAGCGCCGCCTTGAAACGGTCGTTAGCCGAAACGGTTTGCTTCCACGGCTCGATTTTTTTATTGCCCTGGGAAAAACGGGATTTGCTGATGCCTTCAGCGACTCCTTTCGTGAAATGGATGGCAATACCTATGATTTGAGCGCGGGCCTGAGTTTGAATTATCTGCTCGGCAACCGCACGGCCAAAGCCCAAGTGCTGGCGGCCCATGCCACACGCCAACAAGCACTGGATGCGATTGCCAATCTCAAGCAAATTGTTCACCTTGATGTGCATCTTGCGGTCAATGAAGTTGAGCGCAGCCGCTTGCAGATTGACGCAAGCCGTGCAACCCGTACTTTTCAGGAACAGACCCTGGCGGCCGAAAATGAACGTTTTGATGTCGGCACAAGTACTGCTCTGCTGGTTGCCCAGGCACAGCGTGATCTGCTGCAAACCCAGATCAATGAGATCGAAGCGATCGTCAATTACCGTATTGCCCTGGTACGCTTGTACCTGTCAGAAGGAAGCCTGCTGGATCGTCGTGGCATTCGAATTGCCATGGGAGGATTAACAGAAAAACTCTGGTGAGCCATGGTTGTCAGCTATCATAAAATATTATTTATTTGACACTGAGGGTCATGCTATTTTTGAAAACGAGTAAATTTTGCCACTTTCTCTTTACACTCCCAATATGTTTGTTACCATTGATCTATCAGGAGGGGCGAAACGCTCCGATCTGAAGAGTCCAGCCTTGCACACCCCCTCCGCTTGGCTGGACTTTCTTTGTGACTTAGTCTGACATTCTGCCAGGCTAAAATCTCCACCGAACAACCCTCTAACCCCAGCGGTGAAATCATCATGACAGTTATTCCAATCGGCACATCCGGAGACTTTCCTCCGCTCAAGATCCCCCTGTTCCTCGACACCGTCCCTGCCGGGTTCCCCAGCCCGGCATCGGACTATACCGAGCGGTCACTGGATCTCAATGAACTCTGTATCAAGACTCCCGCTGCGACCTACTTTGTCAGGGCGCAGGGGGAGTCGATGGTCGATGCCGGGATCTTTCCTGATGACATCCTGGTGGTGGACAGGTCTCTGACAGCCAGGCACGGGGATATTGTCATTGCCGAGTTCAATGGTGAACTGACAGTCAAGAAACTGGAACTGAAGCCTCAGACCCGGCTGGTTCCAATGAACAGGAAGCATGCTCCGATTGTCATCCCTGACGGCTCAGAGCTGGAGATCTTCGGCGTGGTCACGACCTCCATTCACAGTCTGAGACGACCATGACCCGCACCTTCGCGCTGGTCGATTGCAATAACTTTTACGCCAGCTGTGAACGGCTGTTCCGGCCGGAACTGAAGGATGTCCCCGTTGCTGTCCTGTCCAACAATGACGGCTGTATCGTTGCCCGGTCTCAGGAGGTCAAAGCTCTGGGGATCAAGATGGGAACGCCACTGTTTAAAGTTGCAGATATAGTCAAACAACATCAGGTTCAGGTCTTCTCGTCCAACTACAGCCTCTACGGCGATATCTCTGCCCGGGTCATGCAGACGCTTGAGCAGTTCTCACCGAGCGTGGAACTGTACTCCATTGATGAGGCCTTCCTTGAACTGTCGGGATTCAGCAATCTGGAAGAGTACGGTCACAGCATCAGATCAACCGTCTATCAGCATGTTGGTGTGCCGGTCTGCGTCGGTATTGCTCCGACCAAAACACTGGCCAAGCTGGCCAACTATGCCGCCAAGAAGTTCAAAGCCACCGGCGGTGTGGTCGACCTGTCCGATCCAGCCCGGCAGAAGAAGCTGCTTTCCATAGTTCCCGTATCAGAGATCTGGGGCGTCGGCCGCAAGCATACCAGAAGCCTTGAGGAAATAGGCATCACAACGGCCCTGCAGCTCGCTCAGCTTGATCCTCGGCAGATCAGACAGCACTACTCAGTGGTCATGGAGCGCACCGTCAGGGAGCTGAATGGGGAAGCCTGTATTGAGCTGGATGAAGCACCTGCGCCGAAGCAGCAGATTGTCTGCTCCCGCTCCTTCGGTGAGAAGATCACCGACTCCGCAACGCTACGGGAATGCCTCTGTGAATTTACTGCACGAGCGGCTGAGAAGCTTCGAGGAGAACGCCAATTAACCAGTCTGGTCAATGTCTTCATCCGCACCAGTCCCTTTATCAAAACTGATCCCTACTATGGTAACTCTGCAACCGGCAGACTGGCTAACCCGAGTTCCGATACCCGTGAACTCCTTACCCTGACCGCCAAACTCTTTGAGGCAATCTGGAAGGAAGGCTACCGCTATGCCAAAGCCGGAGTGATGCTGGGCGATTTCTGTTCATCGGACCGGGTTCAGTATGATCTGTTTACTCCGATAGCTGATGATCCGCAGCCTGACAAGTTGATGCAGACGCTCGATAACATCAATCACACTGGTCTGGGGAAAATCTGGTTCGGCGGGCAACGACCCAGGAGGGATTGGTTCATGAAACAGGAGCTCCTGTCACCGGCCTATACGACACGGTGGGATTGTTTGCCGCTGGTGTGATCTATTCCGGTATGGCACTGCGATAGGGTTTCTGGCCAGGGGATGGGAGATGGAAAAGGACATAAAGCCATTACCGATGAGAGACGAACTCAAAACAGAGCCTTATTCATTTTGCTGGTATATTTAGGCTATTTTGGCTAGGTTCAATTCAGAGGTGAAGTTTATGAATGTCGGTCTCAGTAAATCCAAAATCCTCAAAGGGCTGCAGTGTCCGAAACTCCTCTATTACAGCAAATACCCACCCGTTGATTTTGAGATCCCGCCAGACCCTTCCCGTGAACAGCGTTTAAAAGAAGGTACAGAAGTCGGCATCCTTGCCCAACAACTGTTTCCCGGAGGAGTTGAAGTCCCCTACGAGGGCTTAAGCGTCTCCGAGCAGATAGCCAGAACACGAGAACTGATGGCTGCGGGGCAGGGGGTTATCTACGAAGCTTCTTTTGAGTTCTCTGGAGTTTTCGTCAAGGTTGATATCCTGGTCCGTAACGGCCTCGGCTGGGATATCTATGAAGTCAAATCCGGAACGAAAGTCAAAGATGAAAACCTCTGGGATGTCGCTGTTCAGCACTATGTGCTCGGCCAGGCCGGGCTCTCTATCAATCAAGCTTATCTGACTCACATCGATAACAGCTATGTCCGTAGAGGTGATATTGATGTCCACCGCCTTTTCCATAGTGAGAAGGTCACTGCAGAGTCTTTGGTCAGGCAGGCGCAAGTTCCCCAAATCATCTCATCATTGAAAATGGTTCTGCGCGGCAGCGAACCTGATACCGATATCGGCCCCCATTGCAGCAGTCCCTACGAATGTGATTACAAACCCTACTGCTGGCAGCATATTCCGGAGTCGTCAGTCTTCAACCTGGCGGGGCGTGGAATCAACAAATTCGACTGTTACTATCAAGGGCTGATTTCCTATGACCAGCTACCGCTTGAACAGTTGAACGATAAACAACGCCAGCAGGTATTGGCGACATTGAATCAGCAGGACTCTGTGAACCGGGAAGCGGTCAACTCTTTTCTTGAAGAGCTCTGGTATCCGCTCTGTCACCTGGACTTTGAAACGTTTCAAAGTGCCGTGCCACTGTTTGATGATATCCGCCCGTACCAGCAGGTTCCTTTTCAGTATTCAATTCATCTTCAGCACTCTAAAAATGCTGAAGTTGGGCATTGTGACTATCTTGCTTATCCTGGATATGACCCCCGTCGAGAATTAGCGGAAAAGCTTATTGCGGACATCCCGGAGAACGCCTGCATTCTGACTTACAACAAGTCATTCGAGATCGGCGTTATGAAAAATCTGGCCGAGTTCTTCAGTGATCTGGCGACGGATATCAACATAAGAATCAGTAATATTCGCGACCTGATGGATCCGTTTCGTAAAAGAGACATCTATCGCTGGCAGCTGGAAGGATCATATTCCATCAAAAAGGTGTTGCCGGCCATGGTTCCTGAGCTGACCTACACCGGACTCGATATTGCCGATGGTGGTGCGGCTATGCAGGCTTATCATGATATGACGGCAACAACCGATGAGCGACAGCTGTCAGAAATTCGACAGAATCTTCTGAATTACTGTGAGATGGATACCTGGGCGATGGTCAAGATTTTGGACAAACTGAAAACCCTGGTGGAGACCTTGTCCTGATCAGATAGCCGCATAAGGTGCTTTATGGATTGGCCTTTGTCTACAGGTCGAGATGAGCAACATGAAATTAGATCGGGCGCGGGGAACCTTTGAGGGCTTAAAATGGGGCATCCTCGAAACCACACTGGATGAGAAATCGCCTGAGAAAGACAATGGCTAGTTGTAAATTGCCATTCATCAATTCGATAGGAGGGGGCTGTGATTTATATTTTTTTTTGTTGTCTTAATAATTATCGTCAAGGTTATAAAAAGGGAACAATGTGCTTACGAACCGTCGCAGGTAGGATCCAAACCACAATTCGCTGCCCGCCATCGTAAAGCTCGTGAGTATATTTAAAAGGACCCCTTGATTTATGCGTTATTTTGCCTATGGATCAAATATGTCAGTGTGTCGGCTTCGTGCTCGAGTCCGTTCTGCCGAACTTCTGTGTGTCGCCACACTTGAAGGTCACTGTTTAAAGTTTCACAAGATAGGTAGAGATGGCTCCGGTAAATGTGATGCGCTTGAGACGGGAGTGCCCTTGGATAAAGTTATGGGGACCGTCTATGAGTTAGATACAGGGGATAAATCCCTGCTGGACAGAATCGAGGATTTGGGCAATGGCTATGATGAAAAAGAAGTTGTCATCGTCACATCTGACGGTCAAAAACTGGAAGCCATGATATATGTTGCAAGGAACATTGACCCATTCCTTAAACCGTATCACTGGTATAAAGAGCACGTCCTCAGAGGAGCAAAAGAGAATGATCTTCCCACAGACTATATTCAAGCCATCAGTGCTATCGAGTCCGTGCCCGATCCGGATATGGGCAGACATGCCCGAGAAACGTCAATTTACCTTTGACAAAAAACTGAAACAGACTCTCCTGCAATTCAGGGATGCCTGATAAAATCCACCATACTCGGTCGAGCTGATGAGTTCGACCTTCTCAAAGTTCACAGCAGCGAATCCGGCTAAATTCTGGAAGTGATGGTAACCAGTTTTAAAGCCGCTGCGATCTGGATTCTGATAGGTGATGGTCAGCACGGCAGCAAATGCAAGCTTGAGCCCACTCGGAATGGTCGCGCCTATGCCGGGACCATTCCGGGCCGTGCACTAATATACGACACCGAGAACGCCCGCGGCTTGGCGGTCGAGGTTGGGTGGCGACGCAAGTGACCTTAATCGTTATACGCACTTTGCTACGTGGAGGCCTGTTAACATGAATCAGTCTAAAGCCAAGCTTGGCTTCAACGGAACGTGGTCTATGGCCGTTGGCGGCATGATCGGCGGTGGTATCTTCTCGACACTCGGTGTGGTTGTCGGAATCGCCGGTGCATGGGCATGGCTCAGCTTCGCAGCCGCGGGTCTCATCGCGCTGGCCTCAGGGTATAGCTATGTGAAACTGGCCGTCCATTACGACGAGGGGGGCGGAGCGTTCACTTTTCTCCGCGAGATCAATGCAGTGGGGTTCGCTGGTAGCCTCTCGTGGGTGCTCATCATCGGGTACGTGCTCACAAATGCGGTTTATGCTTTCACCTTCGGGCAATACCTCGGGCATGTCGTGGGTCTCGGGCCATGGTTCCCGCGTATGGCTGGCATTGCCATCGTGGCTTTGTTTATTGGGCTAAACCTGCAGGGTGTCGGTGAGGCTGGCGGCGTCGAGGTGTTTCTCGTGTGGTTCAAGTTGGTTGTCCTTGTGGGACTGGCCGGCTGGGGGCTTGCACAGTGGGATCTCCCGATGCTCTCGCGGGGTACGCCGGATACCGGAATCGGCGCATCGTTGTTGGGTGCGGCGTCAGTGTTCATGGCCTACGAGGGATTTCAACTGTTGACCTACGACTACAAGGATATCGACACCCCGCAGAAGACGCTGCCCCGCGCGGTGCTGTCGGCGATCGTCGTTGTGATCGTCGTGTATGTGATTGTTGCTCTTGGTACGGTCATGCTGATTGGAGCGGACCAAGTAGTGCAGCACATGGAGGTCGCGCTGGCCATTGCAGGGCGACAGGCGTTCGGAACCGTTGGCCTCGTTGTTGTCACGATTGCCGCGGCTTTCTCCACCGGGTCGGCGATCAACGCCACGCTCTTTGCCACAGCTCGTCTCGCGTACAGGGTGGCCGAGGATGGGGAGTTACCAGCCGCACTGGATCACAAGAATACGGCGGACATACCGGATCGGGCTGTGATCGGGCTAGGGGTGGCGGCAGCGGTCCTTGCCGCTGTTGGAACGCTCACCACTCTCGTTGAGACCGCCAGTCTCGCATTTCTATTCACGTTTGCCGTAGTGTGCGGGCTCGCTTTTCTTCAGCGTGCAGGCATGCGGGTCGTGACAGGATTTGGTGCGCTGGCCGCGGCCACTGCTTTAGTTGCCCTTATTGTCCGCTTGATCCGAACCGATCCTTTTGCGCTCGTTTTGCTTGGCCTACTGGTGCTCCTCGCCTTGTTCGGGCGTCCGGTGCTGCTCCGCTACGTAAAAACGGAGAAACGTCATAGTTGAGCAGAGTGATAGGTTTTTCGTTGCTATGCGCGGTATAATCAGCCAAATTCAGCGGATTTGCTGTAACTCACCGCTGATTTTAAAATTAACTGTAATACTCAAAGCATTTCATCTCTTTCAACTATAGGAGTTCAACATGGCAATGGGTTCAGGAACTACAATGAAAATCATTGGTATTGTCCTAATAGTTTCAGGAATTGGCCTGGCCATATGGGGGTATCAATTATCCGGTTCTATCGGATCACAAATAACGCAAGCTGTTACAGGTTCTGATACAGATAAGGTAATGACTTTCTACATTGCCAGTGCTGTCAGCTTTGTTGTTGGCATATATCTTTTTACTAAAAGTTAAAATTGGAGGCATCATGGATATAATCAGCTTGATAACATTTTTAGCAATTAGCGCGCTGGCCGGCTGGCTTGCTGGCTTCATAATGAAAAGAAAAGGCTTTGGCATTGTACGAATATTCGGTGAGTAATGTCCCCCTTTTGGGTCTTACTGTGATCAACAATTGTCCTGCTAGGTTTAGTGATGCCGAAATCAGCTTTTAATGCCATTGAGAGTAGTGTGCGGATTTTTTTGGGTGGGGCAAGAGTCGCACTCATTGAATGCAATGAAAAGGCACAGTCCCTCAAACCGGTAGAGCGATGTGAGTTTTTATTAGCTGTTGAAATTGGCGGCGTCAGCTATCAATTTCGCGCCGAACGCAAAGAGCTTGCATTTACGGCGACGGAAAAGAACTTTGTGAGTGAGTTGCTCACCGCTTTTGCCGGTTTGTTTGCGGGCTTTTCAGCAGAAGGCTATGCCGCCCATTTTCGTACCGCTCTCTTGACCTCGTTGGCCGATATCGCTGTTGCACGTTATATCCGTGGAGATCGTAAAGGGGTTTTCTGGCCGGCACAGAGCTTAATCCAGTTGCTCAAAAATCTCTCATACCAACGCTATGAAGGTACCCCGGCAACAACCGGTTTTCTGATTTGTCGAAGTCAGCTCGATGATTTTCTCGCGGCGTTAAAACAGACGCGCTACGATTGGCTTGATCTGGGTGAGGACCGCCGCAGGATTTCCGCGGATTTTTTTCGTAATCCACTCTCTTATCGTTTGGTTGATGGGCACCGATCGTTGTTCGTCGGTGATATCCGGATGAATATCAAAGGAACAATAGGGCTGAATTCTCCTGGTACGGGAGATCAGATCGAGCAGCTTGCACATCGCGAAACCTTGGCTCTGCTTTCTAAAGCGGGGGAGGGTTCCTTTGCGGTCTATGTTAACAAGTCGTCAGAGGTTGAGATCGTTCTCGATGCCGATAGGATGCTGGTATGGCGTAAAGGCTACTGGGGGCTTTACGATCCAGATATCATGCGGGAGTTTTTGAGCGGGCGGCTCCACAAGCGCTCTATCGAGCACTTGGTATGGGCGGTCTATGCTCTCTCCAAGTCCCGACACGGGACGGTTGTTTTGGTGGCGGACGATGATACCGATCTGGATGTTTTGCGCAAAGGTTCTGTCGGTGGTCGAGACCCCCTCAGCCGGGCGTTGATACGCCATGTCCGGGGTAAGAAAATTGGAGCTTTGAAGCGATCGGGAGAGTTGAGTCGGATCCTTTCATCTGACGGGCTGACGGTAATCAACCGTAAAGGAGAGCTCCTTGATACAGGCGTAATTGTCGATACCTCCAAGGTCAGCGATCTGGTGACCGGTGGAGGACGAACGACTGCTGCGACCTCGGCCTCCCATTATGGATATGTGGTCAAGGTATCGGAAGACGGTCCGGTGGAGTTATATAGGGCAGGACAAAGTCTTTATCGCTTTGGCTAGAGCTCTCTATGCACGAAATCCATGTGTTAGCATATGCCGCGTCCGCTTATCTTTAAAATCCCTAGAGATATGTTTTGGGCTCTTAGGATCCGGAGGTCCTTATTATGGCAAGATTTTCGGGTTACCTCCTTGTGCTTAGCAGCGCAAACTCGAGATTGAAAACCCAGCCTTGCACACCCCCTCCGCTTGGCTGAATTCTTTTTTTAAAATCGTAGCAACAGCAAATACTACGGCAAAGATGATATTACGCTGATCATCCAGCACCGCCAGCATCACCCCATTGACCAGCACGGGTTTGAACAATCCAGTACCCAGGCAACTCCAGCCAGGCCGACCGTGGCAATTCCGCCAGTAATAAAAGTCTACGTTTCATTGTCTGCCTCCTCTCTGAAATCGTTTCATCAACTACCCTTTGTTGAGGGACTCACTATCACTGTCAGCTACATCGCCATTTTTCTTATGGCCATCACCGCAACTCCCTCTACGCCAGTAAATGACTCATTACAGGAATCCTCATCACAACCGACAAGGAGTTTGAGATGGAATATGTTTTCAAGAAAAAGGTTTCTCTGAGTTTTGAAGAGACGATCGCCAAGGTTAAAGAAGAGCTGAGCAAAGAGGGCTTCGGAGTATTGACAGAGATTGATGTTAAGGCGACGCTGAAGAAAAAACTTAATGTTGATTTTAGAAATTACCGTATCCTCGGTGCCTGTAACCCGTCCTATGCATACCAGGCTCTACAGACGGAACCCTGGATCGGCAGCATGCTGCCCTGCAATCTGATTGTACAGGAATTTGATAATCACCAGGTTGAGGTCGCCGCTGTGAATCCGATTGCCTCGATGCAGTCAATCGAAAACCCAGCGCTGCTACCAATCACCACGACAATTCAGGATAAATTAAAAATAGTCATCACGGCTATTTGAGCAAAGAGACCAGTGTGTCAAAGCTGTGGGGCAATGAGTGCGCTTCAGCACGGCTGCAGGCTGAGTATAAAGTCATTCTGGCCCTGAGTTTGCCTATAGCGCTTGAGATTGAAGTGGACCTCTCTGCTGAAGATGATCTAACCGGCCTTTCAAAATAACTGGATCATGACGCAGGAATTGCTGTCACATGTTTATACAACCAGTTGGTCGGGGTTGCCGCTTGTGTTATAGACGGGTAGACGTACAACTTGAAACAACCAACAGGAAGATTTTGGGATCGCGTCACTGAACAGGGAGAAGAGGATGCAGACGACTGAAAAGATTAAAGTTCACAGCGAATCCGGCCAAATTCTGGAAGTGATGGTAACCAGTTTTAAAGCCGATGCGATCTGGATCCTGATAGGTGAGGGTCAGCACAGCAGCAAATGTAAGCTGGAGCCCACTCGGAATGGTCTCGCCTATGCCGGGACCATTCTGGGCCGTGAACTGATATACGAGCGCAGTGTCAAGGACGTCCGGGAGGACATTGCCAGGCAAAGTCAGAAAAATGTTTCGCACCGATGGAACCGTTAAGTGGCAAATTCTATTTCAGGTTTAGATTATCAAGAAAAATATACTGTCCCAGGAACTCTCGGAAATGATCTATGTCATCTACCAAGGAGCCAACATCGCGGTAAAAAACTATCGCGACATGTGGCCGATGGAGCGGATCGTAAAGCTGACCGGCGATTAGTTGGCAAGGAGTAGATGATGGATTCAACCGAGTTACGGATCCTGGCAGAAAAAACGCTGCGGCAGGCTGTAGAGACTTCACCAGAGAACACCCTGAAGGGGTTCAGGGAAAAAGCGTGGAACAGCCCCCTCATAGGCTTTGCTGCTGGCGATGATCCGCTTTTTGCATCCTACAAGGATCTTATCGGTGAATTTTATTGGACTCCGGCCGAAATCATGCAGTTGACATATCCGGGCGAGAGCTTTGACGAGCATCAATTGAGTGTGATCTGCTGGGTTCTCCCCCAGACAGAGAAGACTCTGGAGGACCAGAGAAGAGAGAGCAGGCTTCCCGCTTCCAGATGGGTTCATTCACGGTACTATGGCGAAAAATTCAATGAGTACCTGCGCGCCGTTGTCATGGCTACCTTTGCTGCCGCCGGGATCAAGGGGGCAGCC
>JAPHSA010000019.1 GCA_026193235.1 Deltaproteobacteria bacterium
AAAGAGGTTCTGAAAATTGTTAGGCCGGAGCTTAATTCATGAACACAATAAGGAGCAAAGATAATAAAGTCGGCTGTTGGCCCGGGAACCGAGGGGTTTTTAATTTTTTCAAAGGAACAATACTTAACGATTACTTTCAATTCAGAATGAGGGGCATATGTTCTCTCTCTACAAAGACTCTAAAGGTGGCACCCCTTGCTGCATTGGTTAGCCTTCTTTTAATCTCCGCTTCCCCCTTAACTATTAGTTATCATGGATGTCTTCGGATCTCCGAAAAACAGATGAATGAATAAATTTGTTTCCCAAGAGGATGTTGGAACGCTGGCCGGTGAATAAAAAATCAGGATTTTTTATTCACCGATGACTATCTGGATACTCAGTGCAATGCCTTTATTGGTGCGGTAGTTATCCGAAGCTGGCCAATCGATAAAGGGTTCGATTTCATAAAACAGATACGCGCGCCAGAACTGTTTGCGCAGTCTGATGCTGGTAGAATAATTCTCTACGTCATCGTCACCATCGCTCTCGCCACGCAGGTAAAAACCTCCAACGACCGCCCCCTCATTCGAGAGTAGATAGGTATAGGATAACCCGCTGCTCCATTCAATCCCTTCTGATCTGTTATCAAATTGTCCACGGGCACTGAAGCGGATCAGACCGGGGTGGTTGAACAGATGATCGAGTTCGGTCAATAGTCGGGTTCCGGCGCCATATTCACTATCGATAAATATTGCCGGCGTCAAACGCAATTTGATTGTTCTGGTCAGGCTGTGGTAGCGGCGGTGACGGCCGAGCAGGTATATGTTCGATCCGGATCGCAGCCCGATGCGGGCCTCAGTCTTTTCTTTAATGGTGGAGCGTTTGATCCAGCGCAGGGCGATATTGTAATTATCTTCTGTGTCCTCCACCGCTTCCTGTGGCCGCTTGGCTTCCAGTGGCAGGAGCTTGTACTCGTCAACCTCTTCATTGGATAGTACCAGATAAAAACGCTCTTTGAGGTTGGGTAGTTTGATTTTTGCACGTACCCGGGCATAGCTATTGCTCACACCATGTTGGCTGGTTTCCCAGCCGAGGGTAATGCGCGTAAGGATGGTGGCCGGCTCTTCTTCATCGCAGCAGTCACCGAAAAAATGATCAACCCAGATGGCAGCTTTCTGGGTGTGTAACTGCAGGGTATCGTGGGAATGGTCAAGCCAGTTATTGTTGATCGGTTCGGGCACAGCGTCATCAGCCCAGCCCGGTAGACCGGTGATAAGAAGCCATATCAAAAGTATCGGTGCCCGTTGCCGCATGATCTGTTTCCCATCAGCAGAGGTATTTGTTTACAGTGTAGCGCAGAAATAGCTGCTGCCCATAAGGGTGGCGTTTTACTTGATTGGGCGTAGCTGTGAATTGTGGAATTACGGGGACAACTTGTTGAACTCAACAGAAGGAATGAACGCTGGAGAAAAAAGAGGGCCGCTTCCTATATTTCCAAAATCTCACCAGCTGTAAGACAGGAACGGCTCGACCTGATTCAATATTTGGCCCGTCTTGCATATTATGACGGAATGGCGGAGGCCGCTTCATCCAGGGACAAATCGCACAGACAAAGCTTATCAAAAAATTTGGATTTCACTTTTGAAAACGGAATTTGGATCAATCACAGGGGGCATGCTGTTTTCAAAAGTAGTTACATATGAAAATGTCGCCTTCTGCAAGGTTAGACGATTTCACCTGCCTTTATGTCTAAAGTTGGCAAACACAGAGTCAACCCTCAGCAAATGGAGCACACTTTAAGCGCAATAGTGGTTTAAAGTCGGTTAAATCCATTCAGGGCAGCAACCCGGTATGCTTCCGCCATTGTGGGGTAGTTGAAGGTGGTATCAATGAAATACTTGATCGTGTTGTATGGCCCCGGTTGAGCCATAATCGCCTGCCCAATGTGAAGGATTTCTGCTGCATTGTGACCAAAACAGTGGATGCCCAGAACAGCCAGAGTCTCCCGGTGGAAGAGCAGCTTTAGCATGCCAGCCTTCTGATCTGAGATCTGACCGCGGGCAAGATGACGAAAAAAGGAGTGCCCTACTTCATAGGGGATGTGTTGCTCGGTTAACTCGCGTTCTGTGCTGCCAAGACAACTGATTTCCGGTGATGTAAAGATTCCGGTTGGGATATTTTTGACCAGATGCACATCACAGCGCCCCTCAACTATGTGTGTTGCCGCGAAGCGCCCCTGGTCATAAGCAGCACTCGCCAAGTTGGGGAACCCGATAATGTCACCAACCGCATAGATGTTTGGTAGAGCTGTCTGATATGCATCGTTGACAGCAATGTTCCCGCGAAGGTCACCTGCGATACCAAGCGTCTCAAGGCCCATCCCGAATGAATTTCCGGTGCGCCCATTGGCCCACAGGAGCATGTCTGACTTGATGACTTTGCCGGTCTTCAAGTGGAGAACAACGCCTCCCTCATTCACCTCGACCCGTTCGTATTCCTCATTTTGCCGAATCAGAATCCCTTGCTCGTCACGCATGTGGTAGCTGAGTGCATTGCTGATCTCTTCGTCGAGGTATTCAAGCAAACGCTCCCGGGTATTAATCAGATTGACCTTGACCCCAAGGTCTTTAAACGCAGAGGCATACTCACAACCGATTACACCAGCACCGTAAACCGTCAGCGTTCCGGGAAGATCGCGCATCTGGAGAATCGTATCGCTGTCGACGACCCGCGGATTATCGAAATTGACATCTTCCGGCCGGTAGGGATGAGAGCCGGCGGCAATGACAAAGTTGTCTGCTGTGAAACGACGAGATATCCCAGACTCATCGGTAATATCGACACAATGAGGATCGACAAAGTGAGCAAAGCCCTCTATCACGACGACATTGTTGCGTTCGTAGAATCCGTGTCGATCCCTTACCTGCTGACCAATCACGTCCTTTACGACGGCCATGATATCTGCGGAGGCGACCTTGACATGACAACCCCGATCGAAAAGGCGATCGATCTTTCCCTCGGAGCACTGTCTAACCATATGTATAAAGGTCTTACTCGGTATCGTTCCCCAGTGCGTGCAACCACCACCTACGAGAGCATGTTTTTCGACAACAGCTACTGACTTTCCGGCCTTGGCCAGTTTAATCGAAGCCCCTTCGCCAGCTGGGCCGCTGCCGATAACAATGGCATCAAAGTGGTTTTTCTGTGTATCCATATTCGCGTCTCCACTAATGGCTTCTAAAGAATTGAACCAATACCAGCGCCCACGGCTGTCAATGAGATTGGAGCAAGGTTGAACTATAAGTCCTTGGTAGAGGACAAAACAACGATAAATTCAACTTCATCTTATGTAGATGATAACTGCTTCATGGCAATAATGTCGAGCCAACTTCAATTGTTGCTCCTCTTATAGGCCCGGGCTCGGCAATGTCTTCGGCATAACCAGTTACGCTTGGGCATACGATCGTCACTCCTTCTCCGTTGTTGCCCCAGAGGAAAACGCCGATCAGTGGGATCAGGGCCGTGGATGGAGCATAGGTCATACAGGGCTTTGGTCACCGTCATCGAAACGGTGGTGGCAAACTGGAAAGCTGAGGATCAGATGGAGATGTGATTTTGAGCATAGGGAATCTCCTTACCGGAAAAGTTTTGGTTCAGTAAAAGTACTATGAAAATATGAAATTGGGATTTATAGGGGATACTTACCAGCTAGCTTCTGCATTGAAGGGAAAGTCAATGTGACTTTTTGAACAAAAAAAAAAACGGAGCCTCTGAACTTAATTTTGAATCTCCAAGATCGTGCACCTTTCTTATACTCGGCCAGATAAAGGTTCGATTCCTGAGCGAGTATATTCAATATTGGATGTCTTGGCATCCTCAGAGGGTCCGGGAAGGCTTTCAATGTCACGTATGGTCATTCTTCTGGTTTTGTTTTTGGTCATCATTTACTCCTGAGAAAAGAACGTCTGCTTAGAGATCAGTTGAAAGGCAGCGATACTCTCCATCAAACAGATCAAAAGGGCAGAGTCTTTCCTGAAATAGGTTGGTAGTCGGTTGGATTTTTGAGCAGTTTGGATTGCTGATTGTGCAGTAATCGCTATTATTATATATGAATGCTCGCACTGTTACTGAGTTATCTGTGACAGCTTGTGGCTGACGAATGAAACAGAAGTGATAAGTGGGAAATACAATGTTGAGAACAGCTATTATTGCTTTTCTATCGATACTTTGTCTTTCGGGTTGCTCCTCTACGACCAAGTCCCTAACCTGGACATCTAGCAATGTTGTCATCAGCGATTTTAAGGCTTTCGACATCCAACCGGTCTCCAACGCGACAGGTGGCACCATTAGTGAGGAGGTCTTGTCTTCATTGACGCAACTCCTCAGGTATCGGTTCAAAGTCGAAAACCTGCAGCTGACAGATTCCCGGCCCACTGGAATCGACTCTTTGACTGTCCAGAGTGAGGTTTTGGAATACAAATTTCAATATTTTACCGGTCCGCCACCGTCCTCAGGCAATAAGTCAGGTCTGTGTATCGTCAGGACGCGTCTGCTGCAAAAACCAGCAAACAGTCCTGTGGCTGAAATTATCACGTTCTATAAAGTGGATGTCGGTCAAGGAATGCTGGAACCTAAAACCCCGGAGTATCTTCTGAAAGAAGTTGCGACAACAATTGCTCAAGAAGTTGCTAAGATGATGTGACCTGCCCATCCCGACAGGGAAAACGACCCCTCAGATGACCGGAATGATTTTCCCCAACATGTCAAGATCAGTCAGATTTCTATTCTTTTGTGCCACACTGCTCCTGATTGCTGGTCAAGCACAAGCATTTACAAAATAGGCAAGTTCGCCCGCAACGTCCCAAGCCACTGCGCCGGCAGGTGACATCATCAAGGGGGGGGTCATCAAACATTCGACTATTCTTATTTTACGATAACGGTAGCGGGGTAGCCGAAGAACCAACCTAAAGCCAACCTGATGGTAAATTTGATCGGTTTTCATGGCGGGAAAATGAGCCATCCCCTTTCTTGGCGTAGACCCAGGTTAAAACCATGTGGATTATTGGAATGAAACTTATCTGCAACGCTGGAGGTCAGACTTTTTCGACGCCATCACTTTATACAGCGAAAGATTGCAAAGACTTGGGAATCACCACATTATTGAGACCAAGTTCATTATGCAGATCTTTGGCCAGGCTCTCAGAGGAATCGCCTTCACCGTGAACAATGAAGGTTTGTTGTGGTTTTTTCTTCATTACACGCACGAAATTCAGCAATCCGTCCCGGTCAGCATGACCGGATAAACCGGTCAGAATTTCCACCTTGGCTCTCACCTGGTATTCTTCACCATAAATACGGACCTTCTTCTCCTGTTCCACAAGGCGGCGACCTAAAGTATTAGGGGCCTGCCAGCTGGTGATGAGAATAGTATTGCGCGGATCCCCAATGCGATTTCGCAAGTGATGGAGGATACGACCTCCCTCCAGCATGCCACTGGCACTGATAATGATCGCCGGAACTCTTAGATTGTTGAGTGCCTTGGATTGCTCTACGGTCTGGGTGTATTGAAGACGGCCGAAGCCGAAGGGGTTGTTATCATCATCGGTCAGCAGAAACTCGCGAATTTCAGCATCAAAAACCTCTGGGTGAAGCCGAAAGACCTCTGTAGTGCGGGTAGCCAGCGGACTATCGACAAAAATCGGCAGATCGGGGATGTGCCCGTCGCTGTGCAACTTGTGGAGCGCATAGACAATCTGCTGGGTTCGACCAACGGCAAAAGCCGGAATCAGCAGCGATCCACCGCGGCTAACGGTTTCATTGACGATCCGCCCCAATTCCTTTTCCGCCTCAGGATAGGGAGGGTGGAGCCGATTACCATAGGTGCTCTCCATAATCAGGATATCGGCACCTTCGCTGAGGGGGACAGGGTCTCGAATGATAGGGATATCTGCACGTCCGATATCACCACTGAACACCAGCCGGCGACTCTGGCTAGTTTCCTGCTCGTCGATATCGAGAATCACATGAGCACTGCCCAACATGTGACCGGCATCGACCAAGGTGAGGTGAATACCGGGAAATAGCTGGTGACGACGATTGTAGCTCAATCCGACAAACTGTCCCATCCCCTGGGCCACGTCTGCCTTGGTATAAAGAGGCTCAAAGGGGCGCTTACCACTTTTCTTACGGCGCCGGTTGACGAACTCCACGTCCTTTTCTTGGATAAAAGCGCTATCCATGAGCATAACAGCACACAGGTCGCGGGTTGCCGAAGTACAAAAAATATCACCGGAAAAACCATTCTTAACCAGACAGGGTATGCGCCCCGAGTGATCAATGTGAGCATGGGAAAGAATCAAGCAATCAACGCTGTCACCTGAGCAGAATTCCGTACGATTACGCTCGAAGGTTTCCTTACGCTTACCCTGAAACAGGCCGCAGTCGAGCATAATTTTTTTGCCGTTCACCTCAATAAGGTGTTGGGATCCGGTGACAGTTTGGGCGGCGCCGTGGAAGGTAATTTTCATTTCTACCTCTTCTAAAAGGAATAAAAAACGTTTTATATTTCTTTCATCTCCGTTGGGTACCGATACTGTCTATTACTTTACCCGATATCTTAAAAGATGTTCCACAAATAGCGCTAACCTTTTGATTTTCAGAGGGTAAATATTTTTCTTGAAAGGGGTTATATAGAATGACCCTGAAACCCTTCCTCGGACCTGAACACCAAAACTAACCGAGAGCCAACCTAAGGGTAAACTTGATGTGTTTCTGGATGACTTTTGGCAGGGATACAGTGAGTTAAAAAATGGGGAGATGAAAAGTCAACTATCTCATCAGTTTTCGCTGCCATAATAAAGTCATTAACATGCAACCAGCCTATCACATGCGTCCACCTGCTCACCGTCACCTTCACCCACCCGGTCAACAGCGCCGAGTGGGGATTTTCCTGTTCGTAAAGTTAAGGGGACGTACTTGATAAATCCATTTACGTTAATAGTCCTTGAAGCTCTTTGTCTGTTTCAAACAGCAACCCTCCCCGTTTGGCGACATGACTCACAGCAAAAGTAGAATAACTGAGCCGTCTTGCCACATCAATTCCTGCTATCCGACAATAGAAACCTAAAAACGCCCTGCCAAAACAAATCCGTAGAGCGTTTTTAGGTTTGGCGTCCCCAGGGGGATTCGCCCACT
>JAPHSA010000322.1 GCA_026193235.1 Deltaproteobacteria bacterium
CCATATATTCGCTCATATCGAAACGTAAAAATTTGACCCCCAGTTGCGCTGCCAACTGTTTGGCCACCTCTGTTTTGCCGACCCCAGTTGGCCCGGTAAACAGCAAAGAACCGACCGGCTTTTCGGGATGGCCAAGGCCTGCCCGGGAGCGATGAATCGATCTCACCAAACTTTTAATCGCAGGATCCTGGCCAAAAACAACCCGTTTCAGATCCCGCTCCAGATAACGCAACCGCTGGCGATCACTACCGGAAACGGTACGGATCGGCACCCGCGCCATGCGCGCCACGACCCGCTCGATCTCAGCAATTCCGATGGCCCGTTTTGGTTGACCATCAAGACGGTGCTGGGCTCCGGCCTCATCAATGACGTCGATGGCTTTATCCGGCAGATGTCGCTGTGGCAGGTGTTTTACTGCCAGTTGAACAGCCGATTCGAGAGCTTCATCGGAGTAGGAGACCTTATGATGTTCTGCATAACGGGGGCAGAGACCCCTAACAATTTCCAGAGTTTCTTCACTGCTTGGTTCATGAAGGTCAATTTTCTGGAAACGGCGGGACAGCGCGCGGTCTTTATCAAACAGGTTGCGATATTCTTCGTAAGTTGTTGAACCAATACACCGCAACTCCCCTGATCCCAGAGCCGGTTTGAGGATATTGGAGGCATCCAGAGAACCGCCGCTGGTTGCCCCGGCACCGACAATCGTATGAATTTCATCGATGAAAAGAATGGCCTTGTCACGTTTTTGCAACGCGGTGACGACCGCCTTGAGGCGCTCCTCAAAGTCTCCACGAAACTTCGTTCCGGCCAGCAGTGCGCCCATATCGAGAGTGAAAAGCTCACTGTCCTGAAGCAGTTCAGGGATATTCCCCTCAGCAACCCGCAGGGCCAGACCTTCAGCCATCGCCGTTTTACCAACGCCTGGTTCACCGACAAAAATCGGATTATTTTTCCGCCGCCGGCAAAGCACCAGAATCGTTCTTTCCAACTCCTGCTCACGGCCAATCAGTGGGTCAATCTTGCCTTCTTTGGCTCGCGCAATCAGATCAATGGTAAAAGCTTTCAGTGGATCAGTCGGTTTTTGCTTCGGCTTGTTCCGTTCTCCAGGAGCTGGATCTGTCGGTCGTTCACGCGGTTTTTCCACTGTATTCCCGGCAGGTTGGGCGTGAGATATGTAGTCAAGCAGGTCGACGCGCTCTATCCCCTGGCTCTGGAGAAAAAAGCAGGCATGAGAATTTTCTTCTTCCAGGATTGCTGCCAGCAGATCCCCGACCCCCACTTCTGCCTGTTGGGCGGATTGCATATGTAATACGGTCCGTTGCAACATGCGTTGCAGAGCCAGAGTCTGGCGCGGCACATCTTCTTCCATGACATCTTCCGGAAGATGCTCAAGGTGCATATCAAAGAAGCGTTCCAACTGCTCCTTTAAGCTCTCGATATCACCACCACAGGCAGCTAAAATCTGTTGGCCGACGCCTTCATAAAGCAGGGCATAAAGCACATGCTCAGTGGTCAGATATTCATGCCGCCGCCGTTGGGCTTCACGAACAGCTAAGGTGAACGCTATCTGGACATCTTGATTAAACATTTCAGCCACCGTTTCTCAAGCCTCCTCAAGCGAGCAACGCAACGGAAATCCAGCCTTGCGTGCTTTTAAACGCGCCTGATCAGCTTTCGTTTCTGCGATTGAATAAGGGAACGTGCCGCAATGGCCAACCCCTTGAAAATGTATCGTTAACATAATTTTTTCCGCTTCAGTTGCCGGCTTGCGAAAAATCTCCCGCAGAACCTCAACAACGAACTCCATCGTGGTATAATCATCGTTGTGCATCAAAACCTTAAAAAGTGAAGGGGTGATCACTTTTTCTTTTGTTTTGATCTTAACTTTGCTTTTATGGCCGGTATTGGTGTCTGAATTTTCCATAGTCCTCTACTTTAAAATGCTTGTTGAATGAACCTCTTAATAATAACACAAACAAGAATGGGCTGGTAGCCCGAACGCTGGAGATCCATGAGTCTCAGATTAAGTAATCGCCGTAAACGTCCAGACCTGTTACTCCAGCTCTTGACCTGGTTTAATGCTGCAGCAGTAATTTCTTTGGCAGCGGCCCTCTGTGTTGCTGCGATTGCAAAGCCGGAACTGGAAACCTTTTTCGACCGCTATTACAACCTGCAATTGCGGCAAACCTGGAATCAGGACCTCATCGGCTACCTCGGGCTCCTTCTGGGGCTGAGCTGTATCGCCAGCATTGTCGGATTAGCTATCAACAGCAAGCGCCTGCGCCGCAAAAGCGATCACATTCATGTAACGCTGATCTTAAGCCTAATTGTCTCGCTGATTGCCCTCGGACTCTACCTGAAGGTTTTCCTGATTCAGGCATAGAGAGCATTCCAGGTTAAGGATGCATTGGTTAAAAGTTCTGCTTCGTTACCGGAATTACGCAACAGATAACGCACAAGCCCGCTCAATTGAAAGCTGCGCCCATCCAGACCAACCTGGTTCAAGCCCTCCCCCACTGCAAAAAACAGAGTTTCATAGAGCTGCAGCTGAAACTGGTGCATCAACAGGGGCTGAGAATCTCCATACAGCTTACTCGTCACGGCCGAACGACAGATTTCGGGATCGGTTGAACTTATACTGCGACAAAATAACGGACGCACTGGATAAATCACACAGCAGCCCTGATGATCGAGAAAGGCGCACTTTTTCCGCTGTGCCAGACGTTCATCGTCGTCCAGCCCACGGACCTTGATCCACAATTCATCCAGCCGCACGCTTATCTGTTCACGTTTTTTGTCATCCAACTGGTTTATAAATCGGAGAATCGAAAGCCCTTCGAGGACTGAAATTGAAACATTGACGACACAACAATGAGCACAGCCGGCAGCACAGGCAATCAAACTACGGTCACCCGCTCTCTGTTGCACGAGTAGAGTCTCCGCTTCGGAACAAACCTTCTCCAACTCCAGCAGAAGCTGTTCCACGAAGTCACCCTGGTTATCTGGAAGCGCAAAACGCTTTTGTGCTTGCTTCAAAAAATCGGCTAGAGAGACCTGTTCCATCAGCAGTTCCTCAGGGCGTTTCACATGGTATTGGATCCGTTAATTTTAGCGTGTCTTCCGGAAGTCACGAATCTGTCCCTTGTCGATTAAGAAACCCTCTGTTATCGTACCCTCAGTTTGCAGTAAAGTCCCGATATAAAGGTCAACTCAAATGCCTCTGATTCAAAACATATGGATACTTTTAAGCGCGGCGCTGGTACTCGGTTTCAGCTGTGGTTGGTTGATTTCCCGCTTGCAGGCGGGACAGCAACAGCAACGACAGTCCGGCAAAGAACAGCGCGAACGTGAAGAACTGCTACAGCAATTGGCACGAGTGGAAGCGCAGATTGAAGCTGAACGACGCAGCAATGTCGAGAAGTTGCAGTTACTCGACGAAAATCGGCAACAACTGGAAAAAAACTTTCAGGCCCTCTCAGCGCAAGCCCTGACAGCAAATAATCAGAGTTTTCTCGCCCTGGCAAAGTCGACGCTGGAAACATTTCAAACCCAGGCACAAGGAGATCTGGATTCCCGCCAGCAAGCCATTGGCCAACTGGTTCAGCCGTTAAAAGAATCGCTCCAGAAAGTCGATGGCAAAATTGAGCAACTGGAGCAGGCGCGTACCGGCGCTTATGCTCGTCTTGATGAACAGTTGAAAGGACTCCTGAGCAGCCAACTTAAACTGGAGTCGGAGACCGGCAATCTGGTGCGGGCGCTGCGTACCCCGGCAGTCCGTGGCCGCTGGGGAGAGATTCAGCTGCGCAAGGTTGTCGAAATGGCCGGGATGGTCAGCTACTGCGACTTTGTCGAACAGGAGACCGCTGACGGTGGGCGTCTCCGCCCGGACATGATCATCAAACTCCCGAATGGGCGCAACATTGTCGTCGATTCCAAAGCCCCGCTCCAGGGCTACCTGGAGTCGCTGGAAGCGACGGATGACAACCAGCGGAAATCCTGTCTGATACACCATGCCCGGCAGATTCGCGATCACCTGCAAAAATTATCAGCCAAAAATTACTGGGAACAGTTTCAGCCAACGCCGGAATTTGTGGTGCTCTTCCTGCCCGGTGAAACCTTCTTTTCTGCGGCTTTGGCCCAGGATCCCAGCCTGATCGAGGCCGGCGTTGATCAGAAAGTTTTACTGGCAACACCAACTACATTGATCGCCCTTTTGCGATCTGTCGCCTACGGTTGGCGCCAGGAACAACTTACTGAAAACGCCGAGGCCATCAGTCAACTCGGGCGGGATATGTACGACCGGCTGGCGACTCTCAACCAGTATTTTGTACAGATGGGAAAAAACCTCGAACGCGCTGTCGACAGCTATAATAAGGGCATGTCGTCCTTCGACAGTCGGGTCATGGTGTCAGCACGCAAGTTCAAGGAACTTGGCGCGGGCAGTAGCAAGGACATCGCTCCGGCTGAACAGATTGACAAACTCCCCCGCTCACCACAGATCATCGACAGCTGAATATGCCCTCCATCTAATATCCCCTATCAACACCGTATTGTGATAAAATTTGACGTTCAGACAACAATATTCATTGGAGGAAAACCTATGAACATCCGCACTTTACTATTTCTACTTATCAGCATTTTTCTCTTGAGTGGCTGCGGCTACAATAAGATTCAAAAAAATGAAGAAGCCGTATTTTCCGCCTGGGGCGATGTTGAAGCAACCTATCAGCGCCGCGCCGACCTGATCCCCAATCTGGTGGAAACGGTCAAAGCCTACGCAGCACACGAGAAAGAGACATTGACAGAAATTACCAATGCCCGGGCCAAAGTTGGGCAGGTCCAGCTTTCTACTGACAAACTTGGTGACCCGGCGATGCTGCAAAAATTCCAACAGGCTCAGGGGGAACTCTCTGGTGCCCTGTCACGCCTACTGGTTGTCGCTGAACGTTATCCTGATCTCAAAGCCAGTCAGAACTTCCGCGATCTCCAGCACCAACTGGAAGGGACCGAAAACCGTATCAATGTTGCCCGCCAGCGCTACAACAAAGCGGTAGAAATATTTAATGGATCAATCCGGAGTTTCCCGAACAATTTAACCAATAATTTCTTGCTCAATCTGGAACGCAAAGAACCATTTAAAGCTGACGCCGGTGCTGCAACAGCCCCTAAGGTCACATTTTGATGCGTAAGCTATGTTTTTCAATCGCCCTATTTCTGCTGATCTGTTCTCCAGCAGTAGCTCTCGACATCCCTCGTGCAACCGGATATGTCAACGACAAGGCGGGGCTGATCTCACAGACAGTTGAACTGAAACTTGAGCAATTTCTCCGCGAGTTTGAAAACAGTGATTCCACCCAGATCACGCTCCTGACCATTCCAACATTGGAAGGGGAAGCGCTGGAAGACTATTCCCTGAAGGTCTTTGAAAACTGGAAGATCGGCCAGCTCGGCAAAGACAACGGCGCTCTGCTTCTGATTGCAAAAGAAGAGCGGAAAGTCCGTATCGAAGTCGGCTATGGTCTAGAGGGCCGCCTCACTGATCTGCTGGCCGGTCGCATCATCGACCAGGAGATCTCCCCCAAATTCAAACAGGGCGATTTTGACGGCGGGATTATTTCCGGGGTTCTCGCTATAGCGGAGGCCGTCCGCGGTGAATATGCCGGAAGTGGAACAACGGAAAGTAAAAAGAAAAAAAGCAGCCCCTTCGGCCTGATTTTCCTCCTGTTTTTTCTTGGTCCCTTCCTCAGTCGCATTGGTGGGCGGCGCGGCAGCAGCTCCCGCCGAGGCGGAATGTTCTTCGGTGGTCCCTTTATGGGCGGCGGTGGAGGCGGTTTTGGTGGGGGTGGATTTTCTGGCGGCGGTGGAGGCGGTGGA
>JAPHSA010000027.1 GCA_026193235.1 Deltaproteobacteria bacterium
CGGCGGGGGCGATGAGTGGCGAACCGGTCACATCACCGGCGGCCCAGATCCCGGGAACGGAGGTTTGCAGCAGACTGTCAACTTTGATGAAACCAGCGGCATCGGTTTCAACACCGATCTCTTCCAAGCCGAGGTCCTGGGTCGCTGCCTGAGTGCCGATGGCCAGCATCAGCCGCTCGGCACTAAAACCCACCTCCGCACCATTGATCAAAGCGTAAAGACAGGTTTCTTCGCCCCTTTTCTCGACTCTTTGAGCTTCAACATTGCAGAGGATCTCGACTCCCTCAGCTTCCAGCATGGCACGGAACTGTTCGGTTAAGCGGATATCAAACTCTGCCAGGAGTTTCGGGCCCCGTTCCAGAATAGTGACCTTGGTTCCGAAGCGGGCAAACATCTGTCCCATTTCCAGAGCGATAACGCCACCACCCAGCATAATGACTGAAGATGGGAAACAGGGCATGTGCAAGGCCGTATAGCTGGTCAGGTACTTAACGGTTTCCAGGCCAGGAATTGGTACCACCCGTGGTTCGCCACCCGTGGCGATTAATATCTGGGGTGCCGAGATGATTTGTTTACCGATCTGGATTTCATGTTGTGAGATAAAGCGACCGCGGCCCTTAATAAGACTGAGGTTCTCGGTATTATCGAGCTCTTGCTGGTAGTGGGTTTGACGGATGGTTTCAACTGCTTGTGTTTTTAGCGGCATGAGCGTGCCGCAGTCGGGATAGCCGGCACGCAAATTGAGACCCCAACTTTCTCCTTTGCGCGCACCGTGATACATTTCAGCTTTATGTATCAAGGTTTTGCTTGGCACACAGCCCCAGTTGACACAGGTTCCGCCAATATGGGACTGCTCAACCATGAGCACTTTTTTTCCTTCAGCAGCGGCGATGCGGGCACCGGCAAAAGCTGTGGTTCCGGCACCGAGAATAATAATGTCATATTGCTGGGGCACGTTTCCCTCCTAGGAATTGAGCGACAAACACAGAAATCAGAAATACCAAAATTTAGTTCAATTCTGCGTCACCAAATTTCAATTCACAAACCTCCAGACGTGAAAGATAGAGATCCAGAAAAATTGAATGAGAGCGTTGAATCATGCGTTCATTGTGCTCCGAAAAAACCTGACTGAAATTCATCTTAATGGCCTGTAGCTGATCGTCGGTTAAATCGGCCGGCAGTAATAAAGTCATTTCAGGTGCATCGCTATTGAAATGTTTTTCCAGGAGTTTTTCAATTTCACGCTTCAGACATCTAAGAACCTGAGGGTTTTTATGGGTCAGATTGTTCTCAACCGCTTCTTCAATAATTTGTCTGATCGGTTTTTTTTTGCCAGTGAGTGGAATAACTTTAGCAGACATAGGCCTTCCTGTGAGTGCTAGGGTAAAAAAAGATGTGAATGATGTTTAGAATAACGGATTGCATGGGTTGAATGCAAAGTGCGGTGCGAAAAAAAGCTGACAGCAGATAAGGGGGAAAATTTTTTTCTGGAAGGAGGAATGGCTTTAATGGTCAGAAAAGGCGAGGACCTACGACTGAAGGTCCTCGCCTTGATCACGCTAGAAACGGACCATCAGTCCGCCGAAGGGCCCGGAAAATTCGGTTTCAACATAGATATCATCTTCATCAATCTTTAAATCGAAATAGCGGAATCCAGCATAGAGCCCGACCAGGGGAAACGGAGAAAATTCGAGTTGGGCTTCAGCATCAAGAAAATGATTGTCGTCAAATTCCAGATAACCGATCCGGCCGGTGATGCCGAGGAAATCAGCTAAAGCAATGCGCGTCCGGGCGCCGATTGTCGGAATCGGAGCTGTGACCGATTGTGATTCGCTGAGGCCCAGACTTTTCAGACTGGCGTTGACATCAGCAACCTTGACAGCGAACTCAAGTCCAAACTGGAATCGGGTTGGTAAATCATCAAAATTGAGTAAATAATAGGTGTAACCGATATCATAAAGATCGATAGTCAGGTCGCTTTTAACCTCCTCGCCGATGAGATAGTCAGTTCCATTAAAGGTGATTGTCTTTGTCAATGTTCCAGTGCCGGAAAAATCAAGCGGTAAATAATTGAATGACAGGCGGGATTTTCCCCACTGCAGGGCCAGTTCGCCGGTTAATGTTTCACTGTCATCAAGATTGAGGTCGTTTTCGACATCAATGTCAGTCCCAACCCCATTCACTTTACCGGCGATTGAACCTGTTGGACTGAGCAGCTGATAACCCCCTTTGATCGACACTAGTTCGTCGGCAAAAAGGTTCGTGGTTAACAGCACTAACAGCGACAATAGCGACAAAACTTTCCATTTGTTTGGCATGACAAGCTCCTTTAGAGGATGGTATTGAGAGTATATGAAAGATATCAAATAAATATTGTTAAGTCAGCAATTCTAATTTTTAAGAACCCACACCCAATAAAAGTAAAAAATACCTTTTATAGGATTAGCGGGAGTGATATAATTCATTTTATCTTTTATCTTTTATCTTGGAGGCCGCTATGGTTTGCCCGTATTGTCATCACAAGAATCACCTTGAAATTGATATGCACTCTGATGGTTATAGCCCTGACCTGTTGGAGTGCACCGAGTGCGGCGCTCTACTCAGCGTCAATGGAACCGATCTGGGAACTGTGCATGGCCCGACAGAAGATTTGTACCGAGATCCCTCTCAGGTTGCTTGAATAAAAAGGTACTGGGATGCAGATTATTGAGAAGGAACTCTCGATATTATTTCCGCCCGAGCATCATCAGCATGTTCTTCTCTGCCAGACTCCCAATTATCTTGAACGAAAAGAATTATTATATCGTCTAGCTCAGCCTGAACGTAATTGGCAACAGATTCAGTCCGTACTAAAGATGGTTATTGCGGGTGATGGCAACCTCCACAAGGTTAACTTCATCTTTTTTCCGGAGTCCAGCCTTCCTCACTCGCGGGTTGATTCCGCATTGGAGATGGTGGAAAAATTGCGGCCGAACACAGTAACAGTGTTCGGTTTGGGACCGATCAATTTATCTACCTATCGGGAATTACTCCAGGCCCATGCTGATGACAATCGAGAGTCCTTACAATCTGTTACCGATGATCTTGAATCTGGTGATATCGATGAATTGCCGGTTAATAGTTGCATGATTGTCGTTAAGGAGCGAGAGGGGAAGGTCCGGGTGTTTTTTGAAGCAAAAAGTCACCCTTTTGTCGGCGAAGAAACGCTTGATAATGATCATTATCTCTACCGGGGTAAAATTTTTACTTTGTTTCGCTGTCTGCCGAGTTGTTTTAATTTTATGGTGTTGATCTGTCTTGATTATGTTTATCGTGACATTTATCAGTCAAATATCAGTACCATCATAAAGAAAGCAAACGAGCTGTTTTTCAGCACCCGCCAAAAACTTGATCTGTTATCAATTATTGAATGTAATCCGAAACCTGAACATCCAGCCTTTCGTGATGTGGCCAATGGATTTTATGGAGAATATCTAGAACGTTCACCGGGAGTCAATGATACGGTGACGCTTTTTTGTAATGCTTCCGGAGAAACCGTTCTCGAAGAAAGTGCCGATGATGAAACCTTTGGGCACTCATCGATTCTGCTGCACAAAAATCATAAAATGGAGCAGATCAACATGGCTGAATTCTCGACAGATCATTTTGGTGGACTGCCTGCCTGCCGCTTGAGGTTCGGTACAGGAACCCGTCTCTTCCACTTTAACCTCCCCTATTTTCACGATCTTGATCCGAGAACAACCCGAATGCCGGTCAGAATTCACGCGATTTATCGTCACGAAAATGATCATTGGGTTCGTCTTAAACGCTCTGAAATGACAGCTCCTTCCAGATCAAAATATTAGCAGCCCTGATTACTGCCTAATCTTTTTCTCCCGTATATCTCCAAATAACTAAAAAAGTCATTGATAATTATCATCCAGGTGTCGAGAAAGCTGACCTGTTGCAGGGGTTCCTGATATGCTGTTAGTTCATCATTGAGGAGAACCGCATGACGCAGCAAGGGTACCAGATATTAATAGTTGAAGATGACAGAAATACCGCAAGCCTTGTGGCGACCTATCTGGAAAAAGAGGGTTTTCTTGCCAGGATTGAAACTGATGGCCGCAAAGGGTTGGCGGCCGCGCAGAAGATTTACCCTGACCTGATCATTCTTGATCTTATGCTGCCGGGCATTGACGGCTTGGAAATCTGTCGGCGGTTGCGCCATGAATCAAATATTCCGATTCTGATGTTGACCGCACGTGAGGAAGAGATCGACCGGGTGCTCGGCTTTTCCCTGGGGGCCGATGATTACGTGGTGAAACCTTTCAGCCCGCGGGAACTCGTCGAGCGGGTCAAAGCCATTCTGCGCCGTACGCAAACCTCTCCTAGCCTAATTGATTCTGGAATTTTGCGTTGCGGGAACCTGCAGCTTGATCCGAAGAAATACAAAGTCACGCTAGCTGATCAGGTTGTCAAGCTCACGTCATCAGAGTTTAAATTGCTGCAGGCGCTGATGGAGGCTCCCGGGCGAGTGTTCAGCCGCGGAGACCTGCTGCAGAAGTTTTATGATCATGAAGATGCTGTGGTGGACCGGGTGATTGACGTGCATATCAACAAGTTGCGGCAGAAAATTGAGCCCGACCCGGCTCAACCGATTTATATTGAAACCGTTCGTGGCTTCGGCTATCGCTTTTGTGAAACAGAGAAAATATTGTGAAAAAGCATCTGCTCTGGAAATTGCTGTTGAACGTTGTTCCGGTGATCTTGCTCACGATTCTGGTTGTCTGGCTGGCCATTGACAGCCTTGCGGCAACCTATTTCATGCGCCTGATGGAGAACTATGCGATTGCACCGCATGACAGCCATCGGATGTTTATTGAGTCGGTCCACCGGTACCTGCTGTGGGCGGCGCTGGCTTCGTTGGCCTTAGCTTTGGCTTTGAGTTACCTGATGACGAAACGGGTTTTACGTCCGCTCTCGCAGATGACACAAATCTCAAAAGAACTTGCTGCGGGGAATTTTGCCAATCGGGTTGAAGTGGTATCAAAAGATGAAGTTGGTCAACTGGGGGTGGCTTTTAACCAGATGGCTGACAGTCTGGCCGGCCTGGAAGCGTTAAGACGCAGCATGGTGACGGATATTGCCCATGAGTTGCGGACCCCGCTGACCAACCTGCGGGGCTATTTTGAAGGCTTGAGCGATGCGGTGATACCGCCCTCGGTTGAGACTTTTCGTATGCTGGAAAATGAAACCCTGCGGCTGGTGCACCTGGTCGATGATCTGCAGCAGTTGACAAAAGCGGAATCGGCCAAGGTTTTTCTGCAGCGCAAAGAATTTCAGGTAACCAGCCTGATTGAACAGTTGCTGCCTCTGTTTGAATTGCGCTTTAAAGATAAAGAAATTAGCCTGCGGGTCACGATTCATCCCGACGAATTAGTCCTGCATGCTGATTTTGATAAATTGTTGCAGGCCTTTAGAAATCTGCTGGAAAATGCTTTGCGCTATACCCCAGAAGGGGGAGAGGTAAAGATTAAAGGACGGCAATTGTCATCCGCAGTAGAAATCAGTGTCACTAATTCGGGGGAAGGGATTGCCGCTGCTGACCAGCCCTTTATTTTTGAACGTTTTTTCCGCACAGATCGCTCGCGCTCCCGTGAGCATGGGGGTGCCGGCATTGGGCTCGCCATCGTCAAAGAGATTATTGAAGCCCATGGCGGACAGGTTGGTGTCGAAAGTAGCGGTGGAATGACTCGCATCTGGTTGCAACTACCCCTCTAGCTTTTTCTCAGGTTCAATCAAAAATCTTTACCCAATCTTGATCTCGTTGTGACTTTTCTGTGATCTGTCTTTGTTATGCTGGCACTCAAGGGAAAGGAGATGGCCAATGGATAAACTATTCTTGTTACTCGCCGTATTGTGGATAAGCTTCAATGTTTCCAGTTTCGCAGATACAGCAGCTCTGCAGTCGCAATCAGTCACCTTTGTCGTTACCTGATACGATGTTGGGCAAGCGGCCCTGGAA
>JAPHSA010000270.1 GCA_026193235.1 Deltaproteobacteria bacterium
AAAAAGAGCTCTGCCATCCCCAGTGCATAGGAAACTTTCAAACGTTCTGTGGTTTCCAGCACGGGGATTTGAGCCATCGCTAACTGCCTCAACGGCGCCAATCTGGTTGCCCAGCGTTCGAAGCAGCCATCCAGATAAAGGCTCAGAAAAACCTGCTGAGCTAAAGTCAGTAATTGGCCGCGTGAGTTTTCGTCATCCTGAAAAAGCTGATAGGCAATCTCCAGCCAGACGACAGTTTCAGGTCGGCGTTGAGCAAGGAGATGGATGCCTCTAAATAAAGCCAGCCAGCCGCAAGTGGAACAGATGTCTTCTGAAATTTCAGTAAAAAGAGGTAATATTTCGGATTGCGGATGTTTGTCGAACAGCGCCAGTCCAAATTGACTGAGCAGTTGCGCAACAGCCGAATAATATTCTGCCGAAATCAGACAATGTAACGCGGCAACCAGATCATCCTGCTTCTGAAACCAGTCGGCAGCAACCAGATAGACCTGTTGCCGCTCTTTCTCATCAAGCTCCTGCTCTGCTTTTTTGCGCAAAAATGTTTTGGTTTCTGGCTTGAAGAGCAGAAAGTCTTCTCCGTTCAAGCTCTGTATTAATGACAATTCGTGACGGTGCAAATAATCAAACACCGCCTCAATATTGTTAATCTCACTCAGCTCAGAGGCCAGACGTACGGGAACTGTATCCAGAAGGCTGATTTTCAGCAGCGTTCTCCGCCAGGGCAGGGGGAAATCGGTGGTCAAGCGATCAAACAGCAGCTGATCTTCCAGCGCCCCTGGAGCAGGGAGAACCGCGACCAGATGCTCTAACAATTGCTGATCCGGTTCCGCCAGAGGACCATCTCCCGATATCAGCAGGCCACTGACCCAGCGGAGCCGTGTCGTATGATCTTCCACCTGCTGTTGCAAATTGTTATTGTTCTGCAGTGAACGTTGCTCATTTGCGCAAAGACGCAGCATCACCTTGATCCGCGCCAGCATCTCAATATTACTGATCGGCTGAGAGATAAAGTCATAAGCGCCCACTTCCAGCCCTTCCGCCCGCATTTCCGGGGTTGCCAGATGGGCGGTCATCAACACCAGTGGGATACCGCTGGTGCGGGGGTTCTCATTTAAGCGCCGGCACATGTCCAGGCCACTCATCTGGGGCATTTGAACATCGACAAACACACCATTAATCTGATCCTGCTCAGACAGTTTCAAGCCTTCCATAGCGCTTGTCGCTGTCAGTACACGAACCTCGGGTAAATCCAGTTCGATAATCTTGGTCAGCAACAGCAGATTGGTCGGATTATCATCCACCAGAAGCAAAGTAAATTGTTTGTCTGATTCAACCATATCCATAGCGTTTTCAAACCGGCATCAATCCGGCAAACTTCAATAAAAGTTTTTTTGCCCCAACGGTATTGAAATAAACAGTCACCTTTTGCTTATCGCCCTGGCCTTCCAAACGCCTTACCGTACCAATACCAAATTTGATGTGGCGCACCCTGAGTCCCAAACGCAGCCCGCCGCTCTGCTGCTCCATTTCCGGTGGTGACAGGGTGATGTCCTTTTTAAGCGAATTTTGACTCTGACTGCCTCCGTACACTGATTCTTCAGGCGCGACCAGATCCGCCAGAGACGCCAGGTTATGGGCTGCCTCAGGTACAACTTCAGCAATCTCATAACCGGCAATCAGTTCGGGCGGGATTTCTCCTAGAAAACGACTCGGTGGGTTAAATTGATAGTTTCCAAAAACCCGCCGCCGCCGCGCATGGGAAAGGTAGAGCTTGCGCATGGCGCGCGTCATTCCGACATAGCAGAGGCGCCGCTCTTCGGCCAGATCTTCACCCAGACCTCCAGAGCGCGAATGGGGAAACAGCCCTTCCTCCATACCGGTCATAAAGACAACCGGGAACTCAAGCCCCTTGGCCGAATGCAGCGTCATCAGCGACACCCGCTGCTGACTGGCATCATACTGATCCAGATCGGTAATCAGAGCGATCTGCTCCAGGTAATCCTGAACCGACCCTTCCGTTGCTGCATGCTCTTCCATTCCGGCCAGCAGCTGTTCAAGGTTCTCCAGGCGCCCCTTGGCCTCCTGCCGACCGTCCCCGGTGAGGGATCTGGTCGCCTCTTCCTGAAGTGCTGGACCATAGCCACTCTGCTGGATTAACTCCGCCATCAGTTGCGGGTAGGGAAGACGTAACATTTTGGCGTTAAAGTCATCAATCATCTGTAAAAAATCGGCGACTCTTTTTGCTGCAGCCCCTTTCAGGGCCCTGTTGTCCAGAGCCAAACGGCAGGCCGCGAGAAACCCTCCAGCCTCCTGCTCAAAGGCAGCAATTTTTTCCACTGTCGTATTGCCGATACCACGCGGAGGAACATTGATAATCCGCCGGGCAGAGAGTGAATCTGCCGGGTTGACCAGAATGCGCAGATAGGCCAGAGCATCCTTGACCTCCAGGCGCGAATAAAACTTGACCCCGCCGAACATCGCGTAGGGAATACGATTGGCCCGTAAAGCTTCTTCAAGAACTCGCGATTGCGCATTCGTGCGGTAAAAAACCGCAATATCACGTAATCCGATCCCCTGATACTGCAGCTGGCTGATTTCATTGGCCACAAAACGAGCTTCTTCAAGGTCATCGGGAGAGGCTTCTACATGCAGCGGATCACCCTGGGGATTATCAGTCCAGAGCTGCTTCTCCCGGCGATCGGCATTATGGCCGACGACCTGACCGGCAGCTTGAAGAATAGTTTGACTCGAACGATAGTTCTGCTCCAGGCGAATAATTGTAGCCCCGGGAAAATCATGATCAAAATTAAGAATATTACCGACTTCCGCCCCACGCCAACGGTAGATTGACTGGTCATCATCACCAACAACGCAGATAGAAGTCTGGTCCCCTGCCAGCAGACGCATCAAACGATATTGCACCCGGTTGGTGTCCTGAAACTCATCGATCAGCAGGTGCGTAAAGCGTTGTTGCCAGCGCTGGCGAACCTTCGCATGCTCGTCTAATAAGCGCACCGTCAACAGGAGCAGATCGCCAAAATCCAGTGCATTTGCGGCTTTCAATTTCTGCTGGTAGAGGGAATACAGACTGACCAGCAACTCTTCATCTGTCCGCACGTTGGTAAATGATTCTGGCAACATGCCGCGGTTTTTTGCGCTGTCAATAAAGGCTGCCGCCGCTCGCGGTTTCAAAACCTTTTCAGAAATGTTCTGAGCTTTGAGCAATTCTCGCAGCAGACGCTGTTGGTCCTGATCATCGTAAATGCTGAAATCCCGGGAATATCCCAAAGCAGCGATATCCTGCCGCAAAATCCGCACGCAACTGGCATGAAAAGTCGCAACCCAGGGGAGCTCGTTTTGTTCCAGTAAATCCTCGAGCCGCTCGCGCATTTCAGTCGCGGCTTTATTGGTAAAGGTCACCGCCATGATCTGCCAGGCCGGAACCGCACGCTCACGAATGAGATAGGCCACCCGGTGGGTCAGGGCGCGGGTTTTCCCTGAACCTGCTCCCGCAAGCAACAGCAGCGGACCAGCTTCATGTAAGACGGCCTGCTGCTGTGGTTGATTTAACGCTTTCAGCAGGTCAATCATCTTCTTTTCCCAGAGTACGACTCATCAGCGCACGATTATAGGCAGAAATCATGTCCCTCCGGGAGATGATTCCGTAAAGTTGACGATGGGTTTCGCGATCAACAACCGGCAATTGCTCAATATTGCGGTAGCCGATTTTACGCATCGCCGTGTCAAGATTTTCCTCGGCGTGAACGGTGATCACACTGGTCGTTGCCAACTCCTTGACGACCACCAGATCCATCAATTCTTTCTCAAACACCACGCCCATAAAATCCTGCACCGAAATTATCCCGGTCAATTCTCCCAGTTCATCGACCAGAGGGAAGTTGGTGTGGTGCGTCTTTTGAATAAACTTGGCAAACTGTCCCAACGTCATACTTTCAGGCACAGTTTCTACGCGGTGAGACATGACCTGACCAACTGCAAGTTCTTTCATGATATTACGTTCTTTACCCGCTTCCAGATCGATGCCGAGGCGACTCAGCTCAACCGTTTCCAAACTGTCTTTTTTCAAATGCCTGGCGATGGAGGTACCGATGACACAGGTCAGCATAATCGGAACGATGACCTGGTAGCTGTCGGTGATCTCAAACAACAGAAAAATAGCTGTCATGGGGGCATGGGTTGCCGCCGCCAGAAAAGCTCCCATCCCGACCAGTGCGTAGGCCCCGGCTGAAAGTTCCGCTGCGGGGAAAATCAGCTCCAGCAGATGTCCGTATGCCCCTCCGGCAACCGCACCCAGAAACAGACAGGGGGCAAACAGACCACCCGGCATTCCCGATCCCAGAGTAATGGATGTCGCCACCATTTTTGCGACAACTAGCAGAGCCAGCAAGTACCAGGAATGTTGGCCGAACAGAACCGAACTGATAAATTCATAACCATTGCCAAAAACCTGTGGCAGGAAAATCCCGATCATGCCGACAGCCAGGCCACCAAGGACAGGCTTACTCAAGCGCGGCAGTTTGAGAGCCTCAATTCGATCTTTGATCTTAAAATGGACATCGATAAACCCGGCTGCCAGACCACCAATCAAGAATCCGAGCAGGACGTAAAGCCCGATCTCCCAGAAACTGCCGAGGAAATAGGGTGGGGTCACAACTTCTGAAACATTGCCCAAGAGCGCCCGGGAAACAACGGTTGCCATACCACTGGCGATAACAATGGAGGTAAAGCTGGCCAGTTCAAATGAGGAGAGCAGGACAATTTCGGTCGCAAAAAAAACGCCCGCAATCGGGGCATTAAAGGTCGCTGCAACTCCACCAGCCGCACCGCAGGCAACTAACACTTTAATCCGATCACCGCTCATCGAGAACATTTTACCGAACTGGCTGCCGATGGTTCCGCCGATCACGGCAATCGGGCCTTCCTGTCCGGCACTGCCTCCGGTCCCCAGAGTTATGGCCGAGCCCAAACCCTTAGTAAAGAGTGGACGAAGAGGGAGCTTGGCCCCTTTCAGATTAACCTTGACCAGAAAAGCGGAAAACCCACCCTTGATGTCTTTGGCGAAAAATATCAACAAAGGGATAACCAAAAGCCCGCCGACAGCCGGGAGAAACATCACCAGAACTCTTTGAGCAGACCAGTGCTCCAGTGAAATGTTGAACAGTGCAAAGCTCTGCTCAAACACCAGCCAATGAACCAGCTCAATTGTTTTGCGAAACAGATAGTTCCCCAGACCACCGAGCATGCCGATGATCACAGCAAGCACAATCAGAAAGGTATTGTCACTTATTTTAAGCCGGCTGAGCAGGCTGTGAATAACCCCCTGAATCTGGGAAATGATTTTTTTTGTCAAACCTTGCTCCACTACTCGACCGTGACACTTTTTGCCAGATTACGCGGTTGATCAACATCGGTCCCTTTGAGCACGGCAATGTGGTAAGCCAGCAGTTGCATTGGAATCGATGTCAGGATCGGCATGAGATCTTCTGTGGTGTCCGGAACCTTGATAAGTGCGGCAACCTTATCCCGCAGCTCATCCTCTTCGCCGCTGGCAATAGCGATAACCTTACCGCCCCGGGCACAGACTTCTTCCATATTGGAGACGACCTTGTCATAGGTCGCATTGCGCGGAACCAGCACCACAACCGGAAGGTTCTCATCAATCAGAGCGATGGGACCATGTTTCATTTCCCCGGCAGGATAACCCTCGGCATGGATATAGGAAATTTCCTTCAGCTTCAGGGCTCCTTCCAGAGCAATGGGATACTGATTCCCCCGACCCAGATAGAGAAAATCACGCGCATTCATATATTCGCGGGCGACTTGTTCGATCTGCTCATCAAGCTCCAGGGTTTTTTCCACTTGCCGTGGCAATGCCACCAGGGCTTCTACCTGCTGACGACAGTCATCGGCAGTCAAGTGGCCTCGTGCCCGACCCAGTTTGATCGCCAGGAGATAAAGGGCAATCAATTGCGTGGTGAAGGCTTTGGTCGATGCCACGCCGATCTCCGGCCCCGCATGGGTATAGATGACACCGTCACTTTCACGGGCAATCGATGAATCAACCACATTACAGATACAGACGGTTTTCCCGCCCTTCCCTTTTGCCTCACGCAATCCGGCCAAGGTGTCGGCCGTTTCACCACTCTGCGTAATCAGAATCGTGAGGCTTTTATCGCTGACAATGGGGTCACGATAGCGGAACTCACTGGCGATATCGATTTCTACCGGGATGCGGGCCAGTTTTTCGATATAGAATTTCCCCACCAGTCCGGCATGCCAGGAAGTCCCACAGGCGATAATAAAAATCTTGTCCAAGCCCGCCAACTGATCCTGATCCAGGTTGAGATCCTCCAGGTAAATGTCACCCTCTTCCCCCTGCAAGCGTCCTGCAATGGTATCGGCCAGGGCCCGTGGCTGCTCGTAGATCTCTTTGAGCATAAAATGCTTATAACCACCCTTTTCCGCCATCAGTGGACTCCAGGTGATGGTTTTACTCTGCTTTTCCAGCGGCTGCCCGGCGAGATCAGTCACCCACATCTTTTCCGGGGTAAAAACAGCAATTTCGCCATCTTCCAGGAAAATCATTTCCCGCGTGTGAGACAGCATGGCAGGGATGTCGGAAGCGACAAAGTATTCGCCCTGTCCCTGGCCAATCACCAAGGGTGAACCCAATTTGGCAGCAATCAGCTTATCCGGTTCCTGCTGGCAAAGAATGGCCACCGCATATGCCCCTTCAACTTCATTCAGAGCGGCCCGTACGGCTTGCTCGAAATCACCAGATTGGCGGTAATGTTCTTCCACCAGATGAGCAATGATTTCCGTGTCGGTTTCTGATTTGAAATTGTGCCCGGCCTTCTGCAGACGGTCCTTCAACTTGAGATAGTTTTCGATAATCCCATTATGGACAACAACGATGTCACTGGCTTTGTGTGGGTGCGCGTTGATTTCAGACGGCCGCCCATGCGTTGCCCAGCGGGTATGACCAATGCCACGGCTGCCCTCGGCCGGCTGAAGCAGCAGCAGTTGTTCCAGGTTGACCAGCTTCCCCTCCGCCCGGCGGATCTGGGCCTCGCCACCGTTCAGGGTGCAGATTCCTGCTGAATCGTATCCGCGATATTCCAAGCGGCGCAGGCCGTCAATAATAATGGGTGAAGCCTCCTGCTGACCGATATAACCAACTATTCCACACATATTTTCCCCTCTGAACTCAGGATTTCTTCTGTTTCCGCAAACGCCAACCCTCAATCACCTTCTGATCAGTACGAGACAGGGCCAGCGAATCGGCCGGAACATCTTTGGTGATGGTGGACCCAGCAGCGATCAAACTGTTACGCCCAATAGTCACCGGAGCGACAAACTGACAATCGCTGCCAACGAAAACATCGTCCTCAACAATGGTTTTATGCTTATTCACGCCATCGTAGTTACAAGTGATCGTACCGCAGCCAAAATTAACATTGCGGCCAACCTCAGAATCACCAATATAGGTCAGATGACTCGCCTGAGATTTTTCACCCAGGATCGACTTTTTCATCTCCACAAAATTACCAATTTTATTGTTCCCGGTCAGAACATTCCCCGGACGCAAATGGGCCATGGGGCCAATTACACAGGAAGGGCCGATTTGCGATTCTTCGATCACTGAACCGGCTTTCAGATGCACTCCGTCAGCGATCTGAGAATCAACAACCACAACACCGGTTTCGATAATACAGTTTTTACCGATGCTGGTTTTGCCGCGCAGATGGACATTGGGGTGAATCATCGTATCGACGCCGAGCTCAACGCCATTATCGATATAGACCGTAGTCGGGTCGATCATGGAAACTCCGCCAAACATCAGATCAGCATTGATTTTCCAGCGCATCAGCACTTCAGCTTCAGCAAGCTGACAGCGGTCGTTAATCCCCATCACTTCGGTCGGGTCATCGATACAGAGCGCTCTGGTTTTCTTTCCGGCAGCAACCGCAGCAGCAACCACATCGGTCAGGTAATATTCCCCCTGCGCATTGTTCTTATTCAGACCTTTCAGGGCAGAAAGCACAAAAGCCGCATCAAAGAGATAGGTTCCGGTATTGATTTCCGTCACCTGGCGTTGTTCTTCGCTGGCGTCTTTTTCCTCGACAATCTGTAAAATCTGCTCACCATCACGAATCACCCGACCGTATCCCTGTGGATTAGGCATCTGCGCGGTCAGCACGGTCACAGCGGCCTGCTGCTGCGAATGGTAATTCTGCAATTGTTTCAGGCTGCCCGGCTTCAAGAGCGGGACATCACCGCAGAGCAGCAGGAGTGGTCCGGAATAGCCTCGCAGAGAATCGGCCGCACACATCAGTGCGTGACCGGTTCCCAACTGGTCGGTCTGCTCAATCCAGGTGAGATCGTCACTGGCAAATGCGTCTTTGACCTTTTCCGAACGATGGCCAATCACCACCTTCAGTTGCCTGAAATCTGCCTGCCTGGCGGCTTCCAACGGATAATAGAGCATTGGCGCTCCGCACAGTGGGTGCAGAACCTTCGGCAACGCCGATCTCATTCGTGTGCCTTTTCCTGCGGCCAGAATCACGGCCGCCAACCCCTTATTCATAGACAATCCCCTTGAGTAGATATTGAAAAGTAAAAACATTTGATTATCTCGAATGCAATAAGATCAAGTCAATAAATATCCCTCTTGAAGCACGATAAAAACCGGGAATATTTACATTACAGCGGCCCTCACGTATAGTTTCGTCTGCGGAGGGAAAAATTGATGGATGATCGGCGTAGTTTGGCATTGGAATTAGATGAGATCCAACTGGAAATAAAGGAGCTGGAAATTCGCTATGAACAATATTTTGCTGGAATAGAACGCCGTGAACCCTACAACGAGCGCAAAAATCTGGCGCGCCGGTTACGTCAATTTACCAACCGGCATATCGTCTGGACAGATTTGAAATTCCGCTATCAGGGAATGGCTTCACGCTTCATGTCCTACGGGCAGTATTGGGATCGCATTCTACGCCTTATAGAAGAAGGAAAATATCCTCGCCATAAGAACAAGTTAAAATCATCGTCTTTGTCTCAGCCGAAAGAACGGAGAAAGCCAGTTTGCCCGCTGGAGGAAGCCAGAAAGCTTCATCAGCAACTCAATCAGGCAAGAGAAGCGTTTGGCCTTGCTGGTGATGGACCAAGCGCTGACAAAGTCGCCACATTTATCACCACTCAACGGGGGAAGATTTATGAGCGCTACGGCAAACAACCGGTTGAGTTCAGCATTGATACCAGTGGCAGCAAACCGCGCATCAAAGTCAGTCTGAAAAAATAATCTACCCCAATGCATATAATCATCGCGACCCTTCACGTCAGAGCTTCTGCACAGGCCATTCCACTGGCGGCCGGCTGTCTGAAAGCCTTTCTACCGGTGGATCTGCAGCAGAACACGCAACTTGTTGACCTTTATCCTGATCAGCACGATGCGGAAACCATTGAAAAACTCCTTCAGACTCAAGCAGATGTCATTGCCTTTCCGCTCTATGTCTGGAATCGTCAGCAAATTCTTCAATTGAGCTCCCGCTTGCGACAGCTGAAACCGGATTTAGTCCTGGTGGCCGGCGGCCCGGAAGCCAGTGCCGACAGCAGCAGAGTCATTGCAGAAGGAGCCCTGGATGCGGTCATCCGTGGAGAAGGGGAAGAAGCTTTCGCTGAACTGCTGACCCGCCTGTCCCAAGGCAAAACCCTCGCTGGCATCAGCGGCCTTGTTGTTGCCGACCAGAAAGAGCAAAACCCCAGAGCAGCGGTCTGCAGCGATCTGGCGCGCCTGCCTTCGCCCTGGCTGACGGAAGGGATCCCCCTGCCCCCGGAGTCTGGTATCCTCTGGGAGGTCGCCCGGGGTTGCCACTTCAACTGTGCTTTCTGCTACGATGCCAAGGGCCATCAAGGGGTCAGGCCCTTGCCCTTTGAGCGCTTACGCCGGGAGCTCC
>JAPHSA010000276.1 GCA_026193235.1 Deltaproteobacteria bacterium
AAAACAGGTCGGCCTGGCCGGCTTCAACCGCAATACAGGTTGGGATGCGACCACCGTCAAGATACCAGCGATCAGTGGTGACATCATGCTCCGTGACGACCCGCCCATGAGTCATAGAGCGTGGTTCCCCTTCTACCTTGAGGATACGGTCTACCAGCATCAAGGGTTCATCAGGGAGCCGGACACGCGTTGGAAAACTGTCAACTTCAGCAAAGTCCGGACCGAGCATAGTTGCTACTGAGCCAACTGCGAACTCCATACACATATTGCGCTCAAAAGCGACGGCTTGGCCTGCATTTACCGGCGGCGCAGCGGGCGGGTGTATTTTCAGCGCCTGTTGCACACTGGATAACGGCTCAACCGGTTGGCCTTCCGAGATGGCTGATATGAACGGGGCAAGCGATTCTCCACGGCTGACGAGTTGTTGCAATAAAGTCATCTGCTGATTCATTGTCGTTGAGAGTGCTTGTTGCATGTTTTCTGAAAAAGCAAGGTAGGCTTCATGCGCGCGTAAATGATGTGCTCTCTGTTCTTCAAACTGGGCCAAGAGCACTTCTGCGGCAGTAACATAAGAGGTATCAGCGGCCTGATTATCCGCAGATTTAAAATTAGAATCAACATTAACTTTATTATTTGAAGACTTTGTTTCAGAAGCAATAAAAGAATTCACGGGTAGCTGAGGACTAAACGACTGACCACTGATGGTCGTCTTTATCTTCGATGTTTGAGACATTATTGTTTCAGCTTTTGTTTCTACCAGGGGGTAGAGCTTGGCCATATCCACCGCGACCCCCTCGGCTAAGCAATGAGCCAGCAACCGCAACAGTTGCGAAACAGGCTCTTGCCCCTGCACACAGAGCGATCTGGTCATATGGGGGCGATCCTCGAGAATGCTGTTGATCATTCTACTACAGGACGCTCCAGGGCCGACTTCAAGAAAAATTCGTGCACCTTCAGCATACAGCTCTTCTATGACCTGCGGGTAGTCAACCGTTTCCAGTGCCTGAGCAAGGATCACATCAGCAGCATGTTCAGTCGTCAGAGGGTATTTTTTACCCAGCGCACAACTATAAAAATCGACTCCTGCAGGAGGAGTTACGGCAAAGAGGTGCAGCTTACGGTATGCATTGGCAACAGCTTTCGTCACATCGCAGTGTACGGTTGTTACTCCCTGTAACGGGATAAAATGGCAGCCGAGTTCTTCAACCAGCGCTTCAACCTGTGCCCGCTGTCCCCCGACAACAGACTCCCGGTAGGTATTAATGATCAGCAGATACACCTGTTTTTTACCGCGCAGGTATGTCCTGATCTTCTCAGCCGGAAGATCAACAATCCCCAGCAGCCAATCTATTTTTTGTCCCGGCTGGAGACCCCAGACACGCTGTGCCGCTCGACACTCCCCGGCAAGGTCCTGAGTAAACAAGGTCGATTCGCGCAACCGCTGCAACATACCATCACGATCCGTCCAGGCGCGTGAAGCAAACAGCCCGGCAGATTCGCCTAAGCTGTAACCAGAGATCATTTCCGGTTCAATGCCGAAAAACCGGACCAGATCGCTTAAGGCGGTACAGAGAGCAACGTGCGAAATAACCAGGGCATTATGATTTTCATGGAGGATTTCGTCCAGTTGATCTTTCCAGAAATGTCCGGGAAGGTATTGACTGGCGAGATATTGATTTGTAGCTTCCTGAGCACGATAAATCTGCGGCCAGTGTGCTGACAACTCAGCACCCATACCGGCAAAATGATTCCCCGAACCGGGGAAAACAAAGGCAATCTTACCCTTTTTATGTAACGGCTTAGGAGTGTAAAAAATTCGATCGCGCAAGACAGGTGAGATTTGTGGGTTGCCATCTGGACCGAGTTGACAGAGGGGGTCGGCATTCAATGATGCTGTAGCAAAGTCGAGTTGAACGTTGAGATTATCACGATTGTCAGTGACGAGACAAAGGCAGGCTTGCCGGTCAGAGTTGATCGGGTTCAGGTTCCACCAGTCCCTGGCGAGATCGTCTATGGAGGAGTCTGTATGAACCTGGGAAAATTCTCTTAATTTCTGGAGACCCGCCAAAATAGCATCTGAGGAGTGGCCAGCAACAGCAAACAGGCCTTCAGGCAATGACCCCAGCGGTCTGAACGAAGATTGAAATGTCTTCTTTTCAGCACATTCCTCAAGCACGACATGAGAGCATGAACCGTCTCCGCCGATAGCACCAAGAAGCGCTAGACGCGGGCCTAGGGCCTGGTCTGTAAGCCAGTACTGCGGTTCATGAGGAAGGCTGCATTTGCGCTTATCATGAATCCAGTCATAGCCTAAGGTTTTCGTATTACGGATTGGTGGCAGAATACGCTGATTCAAGCAGAGCGCGACCTTAACCAGAGAAGCAAGTCCGGCAGCTGCTCCCGCATGACCGATATCAGCCTTCACACTCCCGATCCGGCAGAGATGCGGGCTCCTATTTCTCCCCAAAAACCGGCCTAATTCACGGCTCTCAAGCTGATCAATTTCGGGGATACCACTTCCTTCAGCCTCGATGTAGGAAATACTTCCACTCTGTGTTTTAGCGTTCTGACAGGCGCGCTCAAGCGACAGGGAATAAGCCGCTGCCTGCGGCCGGAAACTTTCGACCTGACCCTGAATCGCGGTGCCAAGACCACGGATAACAGCATAGATTTTGTCGCCATCCTGTTTGGCATCCACAAGGCGCTTGAGGACAACGGCGGCGGCGCCCTCTCCGATCAAGCTGCCATCGGCATGCTGATCAAAAGGTTTCCCCTCTCCAGTTGGTGAATAAGGGGAGTGTTCATGGCGGCTTAAAACATTGCGCAGATCTCCGGCCAGATCGACGGCACCGACGACAGCACGGTTGATTGATCCTTCCTGGAGAGAATGGACAGCAACTTCTAGAGCTCTTAACCCGGAGTTTTCCTCGCTGGACAGGGTAAAGCTTGGGCCACCAATGCGGAAATTCTTTGCAATCCGGCTGGCAACAACACTGCCAAGCGCTCCCATCGTACGATTCGCAGTAAGCGGTGGACCGCAAGTGTCGCGCAACTGAGTAACCCAATCAGCCAGCTGTTTTTCATCAAGGGTCAAACCGAGTTCCTGGGCCCAGATTTTGGCATAGTTTTCCATGCCCCAGCGAAAGCTAAAATTCGTAGCGTTCAGATCCAGACCACAGCCGATAAAAATTCCCGTAAACAGAAGATCTTCCCTGCTGATTTGCGCATCTTTTAAAGCGGCGGCGGCAACCTTCAGCATCAGCAACTGCCGCGGCAGCATCTCTTCGAGTTCTTTTGGCGGAATCCTGAATTCACCCGTTTCGGTGGAGATTTCTGGGATAAAATGTCCCGTAAAAGGGATATTGTGAAAACCCTGTTTTTTGAACCATTGTGTCTTCTCCACTCCCCACCAAGTGCGCGGTGGTTGAGGCAAAACCCCTTTTTTGTAACCAAAAACACGTTGCTGGAATTTTTCCAAGCTGTCCCAGGGTCCGAAATGAGCGTCCATACCAACGATAGCAATGGGGTCGGATTTTTGTTGAAATGAAGGATGGGAAGCAATCGACCGCTTACTTTTCTGAGCCGGCAACCATTCTTCTATCAGGAGATGGGCATTAATACCGCCAAAGCCAAAAGCACTTACGGCCGCACGCCTCGGTTTTCCCGTGCCCCGGGCTTCCCAACGTGACGCCTGCTGAAGGATTTTAAACGGGCTGTCATCGAGTTCAATCCCCTGTGCCGGGCTGGAAAAATTGACCATTGGCGGCAGAATCTGATGTTTGATTGCCAGCAGCGTTTTTATCAGAGCGGCAGCCCCGGCAGCCGTCAATAAATGGCCTATGTTGGCTTTAACTGAACCGATGACGCATTGACCCGAGCGCCAGTTGAGATCCTCCCAGAGAGTTCTCAGGCTGTTGAATTCAACGGCATCGCCGACCGGCGTCCCCGTAGCGTGACATTCCACCAGATCAACATCGGATGGGGCCCATCCTGCCTGCTGATAGGCAGAACGCATTGCTCTCAGTTGCCCTTCCGAAGCCGGAGCCAGAAGATTCCCCTCCAGATCATTCGATAAGCCAAGCCCGCGAATAACGGCATAGATCGGATCACCATCCCTGATTGCGTCCTCGGTTCTTTTCAGTAAAACCAGTCCGCAACCCTCGCCGACCACAAGACCATTGCCCTGTTGATCGAAAGGAGCACAACTGCCGGTCGGGGAAAGCGCACGCAGCTGAGAAAAACCCATCTGTGTGTAGAGTGAATCAGGACGTGACAAACCACCTGCCAGCATACTATCAGCACGGCCTGAGATCAGTTCATCAGCAGCGAGCTTAATCGCATAGAGGGAAGATGCGCAGGCGGCGTCGACAGTGAAGCAGGTTCCTTGAAATCCCAGCGCTTTTGCCAGCAAACCTGCTGGAAGTCCGGCAACATAATGATTAACAGAGGCAACAGGTTGTTCGTGCGTTGATAAGGGTTGGTCGGAAAGTTTTTCAACGAAAGGCTGCCCGAGCAGGTAACGCGCCAATTGGGATGATTTTTCACTTGGCAGCGCCAGATTACCAAGAATTATTCCTGAGGAGGTGCGTTTGAGTTTATCTGTCTGGAGGCCAGATAACGTCTGCTGACCGACACGTAAAAGCAGACGATACATGGGATCCAGGCTGGCAAGGAAAGTCGCATCAAGCTCAAGTCCGGGCAGGCTCGAAACCTCTGTCTCATCTTCTAGAAAACAGGCTTTTTGCGAATAGACCCGGTCAGCAGCTCCAACCTGGGGGTCATAGACTCTGTCCGGGGAAAGGAGCCAACGGCCCTCTGGTGGTTTACGAGAGGTATCAACGTTATTGACAATATTTTCCCAATAACGATTCAGAGTCGGCGAATTGGGAAATTCTCCACCGACTCCGATAATCGCGACAGACTTTCTTTGCGCCATTATCAAGCAACTCCGGTCAGCTTATTACGCTGAAATGTTGCGTTCAATGAGGCATCTATGATGCATTCATAGTTTTCAATGCGGGCAACCAGTTGGCCGTCGAGAGGGTCAACAAAATCAATGTCTGCTTTGGCCGACCGGGTATCCTGATTTATGAGACGAACACGGATTTCAACTCCAGTTGCCGGAAACTTCTCCTGGTATTGCCGATAGCGTTCAGCAAAGACCGGAAGAGAACCCGCTTGATACTGCTCAAAACTCCAGAGGATCATTAACTGAAAGCTGCTATCCAGAGCGAGCGGATCAGCGAACCAGCTATTACGCAGGGGCAGGTTGATCCATTTTTCAGGCTGGGGAGCTGGCTTGACCAGAGCACTGATCCCACCAGGGGCGCAGCCTAGAATTTCGCGAATCCCCTGAAGATCTTCACCATGGAAAAGCCGACCAGAGCGGTAGATCTGCTGATCATCATGCGGATAACTGGCCAATGGCAATTTTGTTGCAGCGGCTTTCAACTCAGGAAGTTTCGTGGCTAAAACCACCCGACCCCGTGCGTGAACCAAAGTTTTCCCAGCGGCATCAATGCTTGAGAGCTCAACCGGAACGACATGAACATCATTACTTTTGATCGCCTTGCCGGTCATGACCTGCAATTCGATACTCTGATCTGCCGCGAGGACAATACCCTTCAGAATCCGCAAGTCATTCAGCCCTTGGAATTTCAATCCCGGGTTGTTATGCAGCGCGCCATGAGCTAACCATTCGATAATAAAAGCCATTGGGAGAACGGCTTTCCCATCAATAACATGTGACTTAAGAAATGGAAACTGGGCAACAGATAGATCAAGATCAAAAGCCTTTGACACATGGATGTTCTGTTGCGGTTCCTTCTGTTGCTGATGTTTTTCTCCGTCATCCCCGCCTAATATGACCAGTTCAACCGGCTGCCCGGGTGGCAGTGATAGTTCGTTGACCAGGTATTCCGCTCCAGTTTCAAGGTCGATAACCTCAATACCTTCCTGAGCAAACAGTTTTTTGAGGGCGGGAGTGACCATGCCGCCATCCCAGGGGCCCCAGTTCAAAGAAATAACTCGACAATCAGGTCTTAATTCTGCCTGTTGGTCGGCTATCTTGTTGAGAATTTCGTTGGCAACAGCATAATCAGCCTGACCAACCCTGCCAAAACGCCCGGTAGAGGAGGAAAATAGCGCTATAAATTTCACGTCATCTTGACCCAGGGCATTAAGCAGGGAGTTAAGCCCAGCGACTTTAGTCGTATAAACCTGATCAAACTGTTCTGCGGTTTTTTCTGTAATAAGTTTATCAGCAAGAACCCCAGCACCGTGGATGATCCCCTTGACCGGTCCGTACTGTTGGCGAACTTCTTCGATAATGGCAGAGACCGCTGTCCCATCCCGTAAATCAACAGACCGGTAAACAGGAGTGCCTCCGGCATTTAGAATCCGGTCGAGAGTGGATCGAATCTCCCGCTCTGCGCTGACACGCTCATATTCACGGGCAACATCCGTAGGCTTCAGTGGACCCTCGGCATGAGCGACGATCGCTTTTTTGATATCAGCTTCTGTTTTCAGTCGATTTAGCCAGTCTGGCTCTTCAGCGGGCAATTGACTGCGGCCCAAGAGCAGTAGCGTCGCCTGTGTTCTCGCTGCAAGTCGGACTGCCACTGCAGCAGTGACACCACGAGCACCACCACTGATGACAACGAGTTCACCTTCTGCAACTGGAGGCTTCGAGTCTTTTAGGTCCAGCGTTTCAGCGTTCAACTCAAGGGCCAGAAGGCCACGAGAGGTAATTCCCACCTCGATTGGACTGCGGGTAAAGGTTTCCTGAACAATAGCGCTTACCGTCGGCTTTATTTCCATCCCCATCGCCAGATCTAAAACTCGACAGTGGATAGACGGCCATTCCAAAGCCACAGTCTTGTTTAAGCCGGCCAGTCCACCAGACAGTGGGTCGTTCACCGGCTGATTGCTCCCCGGGAGGCCGAATCTTCCGTTCACGCGAGATACGGTTGTGAGGAATGCCCCGCCCTGCTGCGCTGATTTATTCAATGCAACCCCGAGCCTCTGAACCAGCTTAAAGGCCTGTTTCAAAAACTGATCATCGCTGCCTTTCAGGGGTGAAAGGATAACCAGACCGGATAACTGAGCGGAAACTTCGAGCGATTCCAGATCATTTAAAGATATTTTTCGTGGAATCAGTTGATGGGCGGTGAACTCGGAACAGACAGCATCGGCAAGGGCTGAACCATCATCAGTAATCCAAACCTGAGCGCCAGGGGGAAAGTTCATTCTGTTAGCAGGCCGATTCTGTGCTAGGGGAACAGCCTTCAATACCTGTCTCCTGATACTCTTAGGAGCCGCTTTCAAACCGATTTCTGCTGCCTTTGTTTTGATTTCGGAAGCTGGAGAGCTGGCAAGAAAGTCGACAATCTGTCCGACAGTCTGCAAAGTTCCCAGGTGCTCAGGCTTGATTGCCGGGGCTCCCGGTAGACGTTCTTGGAGTGTCGAAAGAATTTCCACCCGTTTGATCGAATCAATGCCCAGATCGCTGTCGAGAGCCATCTCAAGTTCGAGCATTTCCACGGGATAGCCGGTTTTTTCGGCAATCACTTCGAGCAGCGTTGCCGCAACCTTCTCACGATCGACCTGCCCCATTTGCGGTGTTGGCAGAGTTATGGGAATACGTTGCTGGCGACCCTGACTCAGGTGATCAATGATCTGACCAAGGGTCTGTAACACGCCAAGATCCTCCGGGCGCACAGCTGGGACTTCAGGAAGCTTTTCCTGCAGCGCCGAAAGGATTTCCACCCGTTTGATCGAGTCAATGCCCAGATCGCTGTCGAGAGCCATCTCAAGTTCAAGCATTTCCACGGGATAGCCGGTTTTTTCGGCAATCACTTCGAGCAGCGTTGCCGCGATTTTGTCAGGGTTAACTCCGGAAGACAGCGAGTAGGATTTTTCCTGAGGCGCAGAACTGGACCGGCCGGCATTTAAATATTCGACGATCTGAGCAAGAGTCTGAAGCGCAGCGAGATCTTCAGGACGGATAGTCGGCGCATCGGGGACTTGTGCCTGGATAGCTGAGAGGATTTCCACCCGTTTAATTGAATCAACCCCCAGATCGCTGTCGAGAGCCATGTCCAGTTCCAGCATCTCTACAGGATAACCCGTCTTTTCGGCAATGATCGCAAGCAACAGCGGCGCAATATCTGTGTCCTGGTGTTCACTCGCTTTTTCTACCGGAGGATCTTCACCGGCCGGGCTAGGCGCAGTTGTTACTGCCTGAGGTTCTGGTAGCGGCGGTTCAGGAGCAAATGATGGTACCCGTGCAGACGCTTGTGCGAATGGATTCCCCTGAATCAACTGTTGTTGCTGCGCGACCAAATTCATAAATGACTGGGTTGCCGCCTGCTGTCCTGCAAGAAACTGTTGATGCAGACTGGAGGTTTGTTCCTGAAGGTTTTGCAACGCCTGCATACTTTGCTGGGTGATACGCAAAGCAGCTTGCAGATCCTGTCCCGCAGCAAAAGTACCCGTTTGAGACTGAGGGGCGGTACCCTGTTGATCTATTGGCAGAGTTTCTGATAGCTGAGGTTTTTGTTCCGTTTGCACGACCCTTTCGATTTTCAGTGGCGGGCGTTTCTCCGGTTTTTTGTGATAATTCGCCCCACAGAGAGAAACACTTATACCAGGCTTTTTCTTGGTATTGACAGCCTGAGTACTGGCGAAGTCAGGATCCCAGAGCTGCAGGTCGACAGTGCCCCCAAGGGCGGAAAGTTTAGCCAGGACCCTGGCAAGGTCGGCAATACTGGATCGCTTACCATTTGAGCTATCGATAGCCAGAGTCTGATATTCACGCTGGCCGAGCGTCGCCTTGACCATTCCCGTCAAACGCGCTCCAGGGCCCACCTCTACGAAAATACGGACACCAGCCTGGTACATGCTCTCAATTTCAGTCACAAAATCTACCGGGCTGGCAAGTTGCGCTGATAACAACTCCCTTACTGCAGCAGCTGATTCCGGATAGGCGTTTCCCGACGTGTTGGAAAAAACCTGTTTCCTCGGTGGATTAAAATTAATCGTTTTCAGCTTGTCGGCAAAAGGGCGCGCAGCATCGGCAATGAGTTCGCTGTGGAAAGCAGCAGCTACGTCAAGGCGCTTACAGGAAAGACCCCGCTCAGAAAGAAGGTTTATCGCTTTATCAATTTCTTCTGCAGCTCCGGAAAGGACTCCCTGATCCGGGGTGTTTCTATTGGCGAGAACAAGATTCAGATGTTCCTGTTGAAGGAAGTCTTCAATCTCTTTGAGCGGAGCAGAAACTGCGACCATTGAGCCACGATCACCAGCGCCAGCGGCCATAAGTTCACCGCGCAAATGGGACAGTTTATACAGATCATCTGTGGAAAAAACCTCAGCCGCACAGAGGGCTGTCAGCTCTCCATAACTGTGCCCGGCAACGGCTTCGGCCGTCAATCCGAAACGTGCAAGCACCCGAGCAGCACCAATACTGACTGCTCCCAATGCCGGCTGGGCGTTTTCTGTTGCGCGCAAACTGTTTTCATTAGCCGCTGTCACTGCCTGATCAAAGGCTGCCCGCGGATAGATCCGGTTTGCCAGAGTACCTTCAGGCAGTCCACTGTTGCGGGCAAAGGCATGATCTGAATCCTGCAGGGTTGCCAGGAATTCAGGAAAAACCAGTGCCAGATCAACCAGCATCCCGGGATATTGAGCTCCTTGTCCGGGAAACAACAGCGCCAGTCGGCCGCCAAAATCAGCTGCTCCGTAATAAATGCCATCGGGAGTTTCCCACGCCGTCTGTCCCCGATTTTTATCCAGCATCAGCAATGCATTTTTCAGTTGAGCAGATCTGTTGGTCTGATCTTTTTCCGGCACTAAAATCAGCCGATGCGACGCTGTCCGGTTGAATTTTTGACGCTGAGCATCGGCTTCGAGGCGAAGCTGGTCCCAGCTGTTTTCTGCTGAGAAGGCTCGTAACTGCTGAGCTAACCCGGCATCATCGGAAGCAGAGAAAGGGATAATCTGGACATCGCCATCCCAATCCACTACGGTTTTTTCAGGCTGGTATTCCTCTAATAGACAGTGGAAATTGCTCCCGCCAAAACCCAGCGCACTGATTCCTGCCCGGCGTGGGTGTTCGGCCTTTGCCAACCAGGGGCGACTTTCTGAGTTAATATAAAAAGGCGTTGTGGCAGAGGTCAAACTCTCCTGGGGTTGCGTCACCTTGATGGTAGCCGGCAAGTTTTTATGGTAGAGCGCCAGGGCTGCTTTTATGAGTCCGGCGGATCCTGCCGCCGCCTTGGTATGGCCGATTTGCGATTTGATTGAACCAAGGGCACACCAGGGCTCCTCCGCCTGGCCGAAAACCTCATGGAGAGCCGACACTTCAATGGCATCACCAACCTTGGTTCCGGTCCCGTGGCCCTCAATCAGTTCAATGCTTTCTGGTGTGACCTGGCCCTGTTCATAGGCTCGCAAGAGCGCTTTGGTCTGCCCTTTCGCATCCGGTTCGTAAATTGCGGATCCACGACCGTCACTCGAGGCACCAATCCCTTTGATGACAGCGTAAATTTTATCCCCATCGCGCTCAGCGTCGGCAAGACGCTTCAGGACCACAATTCCCAGACCTTCTCCCAGAGTCGTACCATCTGATTCCGCATCATAGGGGCGCGCATGACCCGACGGAGACAGCGCGGGGGTCTTGCTGAAGCAGGTATACATAAATTCGTCATTAAAGGTATCAATGCCACCGGTAATGACCATATCAGAACGCCCTGCCGCTAATTCGAGGGCCGCAAGGTTTAAGGCACTCAAGGAGCTTCCACAGGCAGCATCAACAACACAGTTGGTCCCGCCAAAATCGAAATGCTTACTGATCCGACCAGCAACAACATTGCCCAGCAGACCGGGAAAGGAGTTTTCCTGCCAGGGGACATAGGAATCAGAAATCCGCTGCATAACGTCCTCAGCGAGAACCTTATCTACCCCGGCATCGGCCAAGGCCTCTTTCCAGCGGGGATAACCAAGCCGGGCACCGAGCGGAATAACCAACTCAAGGGCTCCGGTCACACCCAGAATGACACTGACGTTATTCCGATTGTAATTTCTCTCCGCAGTATATCCAGCGTCTTGAAGCGCCTGTTCAACGGCCAGCAATCCGAGTAATTGTGAGGTGTCAATTGCTTCAATGGCATTGGGAAGAATGCCGTAATCCATGGGATTGAATTCAACCGGCGAGAGAAATCCACCAAGTTTGGCATAAACCTTATCGGCTGATTTTGGGTCCTGATCATAATAGTCTTCGGCACGCCAATGAGTCTCAGGAACTTCGGTGATTGCATCTCTGCCATTTTTAATATTGGTCCAGAACTTCCCAGCATTATCAGCCTGTGGGAACATGCAACCGATACCGACAATCGCCAGTGGAGTTGTCGGTTGGGGACTGTCTTGTGAATTTTCTTCGCTGCTGTTTTTCAACTAAGAAACTCCTTGATCTGATCCAGGTGCAATGGTTCCAGCGTCTTGCTATCCAGATAAAAGTCCGGGACCTGCTGTTTCAGCTGTCCGGCACGTTGCATTAATGCCGCGCCGAAAAGGATATTATAGGCAACTGTCGTCACCTGACGGTTCTGCGGTTCTTCAAGAAAAGATCCGCTGACCCACTCGTTAAAAGCGCCCATCGCTGGGCCACACCAGATTTGATAATCAATTTTTCGTGAGGACTCGCCACTGTTTGCCCAGACCGGTGACTGGCCTAGATACCAGCGAAAAACCAGCGCCATTTTGTATTTGGGGTCAGCTTCTGCCTTTTCAACCTGACGCGGATCACGCTCAGAAAAATATTGTTTCGTCTGTTCCCAGACTGTTTGTAATGGCGCACGGAAGAATGTTTTTTCCAGTTTTTCCCGCTCTGCCACG
>JAPHSA010000203.1 GCA_026193235.1 Deltaproteobacteria bacterium
GTGAACGCGGTGACGCAGCCCTATTTGATTTTAGTGCCCGTTTTGATCGACTAGAATTAACCGTTGAGACTCTTGAAGTCAGTGCTGCTGAAATGGCTACGGCGGTCAAATCCGTCAGCGCAGAATCAATGACAGCCCTGCAATTGGCGGCGGATCGGATTTCTGCCTACCACGCCAAGCAGAAGCAGGAAACCTGGCTTTCAACCGATGAAGATGATGTTTTGCTCGGGCAGCTGGTACGACCCCTTGATCGGGTTGGTATTTATGTCCCCGGTGGCAAGGCCGCTTACCCCTCTTCTGTTTTGATGAACGCGATTCCCGCGAAGGTTGCCGGGGTCGCAGAGGTGATCATGGTGGTGCCGATGCCGGGTGGTGATTTGAACCCTCATGTTTTGGCCGCGGCCCATATAGCCGGGGTTGACCGGATTTTCAAGCTTGGCGGGGCTCAGGCCATCGCGGCTCTGGCCTTTGGCACCGAGACGGTCCCACGGGTTGACAAAATCACCGGGCCGGGGAATATTTACGTCGCTACGGCCAAAAAGTTGGTCTTTGGCCAGGTTGATATTGATATGATTGCCGGGCCGAGTGAAATCCTGGTGATCAATGATGGCAGTGGAAATGCAGCCCATATCGCCGCCGATCTGTTATCCCAGGCTGAACATGATGAGCTGGCTTCTGCGGTTCTGGTGACCACCTCCGTGATGATGGCGGAGGCTGTTAAGGTGGAAGTGGAAAAACAATTGCAGCAGCTCAGCCGCGAGAGCATTGCGCGTCAGTCGATCGAGGATTTCGGCGCGATTATCCTGGCAGAAAATCTGGAAGAAGCGATCAGCTTTTCCAACCGTATTGCCCCCGAACATCTTGAGCTGGCGGTGGATAATCCCTTTGCGATTCTTTCCCAAATACGCCATGCCGGGGCGATTTTCATGGGCCATAATACGCCTGAAGCCGCCGGAGATTATTTGGCAGGTCCGAACCATACGCTGCCAACCGGGGGTACAGCACGATTCTTTTCGCCCTTATCGCTGGATGATTTTGTAAAAAAATCGAGTATTATCTCTTTTGCTGAGAGCGGATTGCAGCGACTCGGAAAAGATATTATCCATATCGCTGAGCTGGAAGGTTTGGAGGCTCACGCAAAGTCGGTATCGATCCGTCTGAAGAAGCCTTAGGTTTTTTATGACAGTGACGCAGTGAAGTTTTAAATTGTTCTCTCCACTTTTCTGGCGCTACAGTTTATTTTTGGGAGTTGACTATGGCACGTACCGCAAAAATTGCTCGCGAAACCAAAGAAACCAACATCTGTATTGAGTTGAACCTGGATGGTAGCGGGCAACACCACATAGAAAGCCCGGTTCCATTTTTCAACCATATGCTCTCGGCTGTAGCGCGCCATGGTTTTTTTGACCTGGAGGTCAAGGCTAGCGGTGACATTGAAATTGATGCTCACCACACCGTGGAAGATCTGGGGATTGTTCTCGGCGAGGCATTCAAAAAAGCCCTTGGTGATAAGGCCGGCGTCAAACGTTTCGGGCGGGCAACGATGCCGATGCACGAAGCTCTTGCTTCTGTCATCCTCGATTTTTCCGGCCGGCCGTTTCTGGTCTTTAATGCCGATATTCCTAAAAGCAAAGTCGGTGAGTTTGATACTGAACTGGTTGAGGAGTTTTTCACGGCTTTCTGTAATCATTCCGGGGCTAATATTCATGTGAATCTGGCTTATGGTGACAATCTGCATCATATTATTGAAGGTATTTTTAAAGCCTTTGGTCGAGCTCTGGATGAAGCGACAAGTTTGGATTCGCGCATTCAGGGAGTGCTCTCAACCAAAGGATCTCTGGAATAGTCATGATCAACATCATTGATTACGAAATGGGCAACCTGCGCAGTGTGGAAAAGGCCTTCGAAAGCCTTGGTTTTGCCGCGCGAGTCAGCGCCGATCCGGAGGCTATTCGTTCAGCGGAAAAAGTGGTGTTACCCGGAGTCGGGGCGTTTCGTGATTGTATCAATAATCTGCGCGCTGGTGGATTTGTTGAGCCGCTGCGAGAACATATCAGTGCCGGAAAATCGATGCTCGGTATCTGTGTCGGCATGCAGATGCTTTTTGACGAGAGTGAGGAGTTTGGCCGGCATCAGGGCCTCGGACTGATCCCCGGGAAAGTGATGCGTTTCCCCTCCGGGATGGTCGAAACTGGTGAACGACTCAAGGTTCCCCATATGGGCTGGAACAACATCAGCATCAAACAGGAATCGCCCCTGTTTAAAAATATTGCCGATGATAGCTTTGTCTATTTTGTCCATTCTTATTATTGTGCAGCTGAAAATCAGGAAGATGTTGCTGCCAGCTGTCGCTACGGGGATGTTGAGTTCTGCGCCTCTGTCTGGCATGACAACATTATGGCAACTCAGTTTCATCCGGAAAAAAGTCAGGATGTCGGGTTGAGAATATTCAGAAACTTTGGAGAACTGTAAGTGATTATTTTACCTGCTATCGACTTGAAAGAAGGCCGCTGCGTCCGCTTAGAGCAAGGGTTGATGGATAAAGATACCGTCTATCATGATGATCCGGCAGCTCAGGCGTTGATCTGGCAAGAACAGGGCGGGGAATATCTCCATCTGGTTGATCTGGACGGCGCTTTTGCCGGCGTTCCGAAAAATAAAGTCGCTATTGAGTCGATTGTTAAGGCCATCAGTATTCCTTGCGAACTTGGGGGCGGCATTCGCGACATGCAGACCATTGAGGCCTATCTTGGACTGGGTGTCGATCGAGTGATTCTGGGAACTATCGCCAAGGAGAACCCGCAGCTGGTGGAAGATGCCTGCCGTCAATTCCCCGGCCAGATTGTCGTTGGGATCGATGCGAAAGATGGCCTGGTGGCTGTTCGCGGCTGGGCGGAAGTGACGGAAAAAAAAGCGACAGAGATGGCTAAAGAAATGGAAGCCTTTGGTGTTGAAGCTATTATCTACACCGATATCTCCCGCGATGGCATGATGCAGGGCCCGAACATTGAAGCGACCAAAGCTCTGGCGGAGTCGATCAGCATCCCGGTGATTGCGTCTGGCGGGGTTTCGTCTTTAACTGATATCCGCCGTTTACTGAAGATAGAATCTTCGGGGGTGACTGGGGTGATTACCGGCAAAGCGATTTACTCTGGTGCCATTAATCTGCGAGAGGCTGTGACTCTGGTGAAATGGGTTGAAAAATGCTGACCAAAAGAATTATCCCCTGTCTCGATGTCAAAGATGGCCGGGTCGTCAAGGGGGTTAATTTCGTTGGCCTGCGTGATGCCGGGGATCCTGTTGAAGCGGCCGAGGCCTATTGTGCCCAGGGAGCTGATGAGCTGACCTTTCTCGATATTACTGCCAGTAGTGATAATCGTGGAATTATTCTTGATGTTGTAGCCAAGACCGCCGAGCGGGTGTTCATGCCTTTGACCGTCGGTGGTGGCGTGCGAGAAATCAGTGATATCCGTAACCTGCTGAATGCGGGAGCGGACAAAGTTTCGATTAATACGGCTGCCGTACAACGCCCGGAATTCGTCCGCGAAGCTGCGGAACGTTTTGGGAGCCAGTGTATTGTCGTGGCGATAGATGCCCGTCGAGTACCTTGCTCCGAGCCACAAGCCTGGGAGGTTTACACTCACGGGGGACGTAAGGCTACCGGAATTGATGCTATTGCCTGGGCACAGCAGATGGAACGACTCGGTTGTGGTGAAATTCTGTTGACCTCGATGGATTGTGATGGCACTAAAGACGGTTACGATATCGCCCTGACCCGAGCCATCAGTGATGCGGTGGAGATTCCGGTGATCGCCTCAGGTGGCGTTGGCAATCTGGAACATGTTCGCGAAGGGCTGGTCGAGGGCGGGGCTAGCGCGGCGCTGGCAGCTTCGATCTTCCATTTCAAGGAATACACGATTGCTGAATGTAAGGAATATCTGGAAAAGCATGGTGTACCGATACGCTTAACTTACGGAGAAGCCTGTGACCTCAGCAGATAATGTTTCAGTAAACATGGATATCGACCAGGATATTCTCGACGCCGTCTACCGGATCATTCTCGAGCGTAACAGCTCGCTGCCGGGGAAAAGTCCTACGTCAAATCTCTCTATGACAAGGGGCTGGACAAAATCCTGAGTAAAATCGGGGAAGAAGCAACGGAAACGGCCGTTGCCGGTAAGGGTGGCGACCCTGAAGAGGTGGTTTATGAAGTGGCTGACCTGCTTTTTCATGTTCTGATCCTGCTGGGTTATTACGACATTCCGCCGAAGAAAATTTACGCCGAATTGCGAAAACGCTTTGGAATTTCGGGGATTGAGGAAAAGGCGAAGCGTAATCAATAAAAGATGTCGTTGAAATAGCAAGCGCCATGATCGAAGTTATGTCGGCGAGCGATTTTTTAAAAGTTTGATTTTGTTATGTATTTTTGAGGTGAGCTTGCATGTCAGTGGATGTGTTTTTTATCACCTGACTTTGCTTTTCTAACAAACCTAGGATCAGCTATGACAAAAAATATCGGTATGCCGCCCGCTCAGGGCCTATACGATCCAGCTAACGAGCATGATAATTGCGGTGTCGGTTTTATTGCCAACATCAAAGGCCGAAAAAGCCACAGTATCGTCAAACGTGGCATTGAAATCCTCTGCAACCTGACGCATCGCGGTGCCGTGGGGGCCGATCCACTGGATGGCGACGGTGCCGGCCTGATGATCCAAATGCCGGATGCCTACTACCGTGAAGTTTGTGACTTCGAACTCCCAAAAGCAGGAGAATATGGTGCTGGGGTGGTGTTTTTACCCCAGGACAATGCTTGCCGCGCAGCTTGCATCGAGGTTATGAACCGGGAACTGAGCAGCGTTGGCAGCCATGTCCTAGGCTGGCGCGATATCCAGACCGATAGCAGCACCATCGGCAGCAACTCGCGGTCCGTGGAACCGCACGTCATGCAGGTTTTTGTCGGTTGCGGCAAAGTCGAAGCTCAACACCTCGAATTGATGCTCTACCTGGCACGCAAGCGGGCGGAAAATGCAATCCGTGAGGGCAAACTGGCCGGGCAGGAAATGTTCTATGTCTGCTCGCTCTCCAGTCGCACCATCCTCTACAAGGGGATGCTACTCTCCGAGCAGCTGAATGCTTTTTATCCGGAACTGGACGATGACCGGCTGGTCAGTGCCATTGCCTTTGTCCACCAGCGTTACAGCACCAATACTTTCCCGACCTGGGATTTGGCCCAGCCTTTTCGCTATATAGCCCATAATGGCGAGATCAATACACTGCGCGGCAATATTAACCGGATGCGCGCCCGAACCGCCTTGTTTGCACACATCGAACTCGCTGATGGAATCTCCGATCTCGACCCAGTCATTATTGAAGGTAGCTCTGATACGGCTTGTCTCGATAACGCCCTTGAGCTGTTGGTGGTCACCGGTCGTAGTCTGGCTCATTCCCTGGCGATGTTGGTTCCCGAAGCTTGGGCCACCAAAGCCCATTTGCGGCCAGAGGTCAAAGGCTTTTTCGAATATCATGCAACCATGATGGAGCCCTGGGATGGTCCTGCAAACATCGTGGCTTGTGATGGTAAACAAGTCGTTGCGATTCTCGACCGCAATGGTCTACGTCCGGCCCGTTATTGGATCACCAGTGACGACGAGATCATCTACGCTTCGGAAGCCGGGGTGCTGGAAATCCCTCCGGAAAAAATCCTGCGCAAAGAGCGCCTGGCTCCCGGAAAAATGATTCTGGTCGACGTGGAAACCGGCGAGTTCAAGGAGGATCACGAGATCAAAGGGGATCTCGCTGCCGCTCACCCTTACGCCGCGTGGGTCCGCGAATATCTGATCCGGCTCGATGACCTGCCAACCCCGGCTACCAAGCGACTGCCAAGCCGTGGTGAACTGCAGCGTAAGCAGGCGAGCTTCGGCTACACTCTGGAAGAGATGCGGGTGGTTATGGCCCCCATGGCCATCAACGGACAGGAGCCTGTCGGCTCCATGGGAACGGATACTCCGGTGGCGGTTCTATCGAAGCACAGCAAACTGCTTTACTGGTACTTTAATCAGCTCTTCGCCCAGATCACCAATCCACCGATTGATCCCCTGCGCGAAGAGATTGTCATGAGCCTGACCCAGTATATCGGTCCGGCCCGAAATATCCTGATGCCTGGCCCTGAACACTGCCAGATGCTTGAACTCGAGCACCCGATCATCACCAACGATGTGCTGGAACAGTTACGCCACAGCAGTATCAATCAGTTCCACGGTACCACCTTAAGCATCCTGTTTGATGCAGACCAAGGGCCCGAGGCTCTGGAGAAACGACTGGAAGCATTGTTCAGCGAGGCCGAAGCTGCGGTTGATGGCGGTCGCACCATTCTGGTACTGTCAGATCGCGGAGTCAACGCCCAGAGAGCTCCGGTTCCGGCCTTGCTGGCGCTTTCTGGAATCCATCACCACCTCATCCGGGTAGGCAAACGCAGTCAATGCTCGCTTATCGTCGAAACCGGCGAAGCCCGCGAGGTTCACCACTTTGCCCTGTTACTTGGTTACGGTGCGGCAGCGATAAATCCCTATCTTTGTTTTCAGACCTTGCAGGAGATGGTCGACCAGGGCATGCTCCCAGGCCAGGATGGTAACGATCAGGCGGATGAAGAGACGGATATCGTCAATAAATACACCAATAACTTCATTAAAGCAGTCGGTAAGGGACTCCTCAAGGTTTTCTCCAAAATGGGAATCAGCACCCTGCAGAGCTACTGCAGCGCCCAGATCTTTGAGATCATCGGTCTGGACCAGGAGTTTACCGCCAAATACTTTCCCGGGACTGCCAGTCGCATCGGCGGCGCAGGTCTGCAGGAAATAGCCACAGAAAGCCTGATGCGTCACCGCATCGCCTACGCCACACAGGTGGATCCCAATCGTGACCTTGATCGGGGTTCAGAGTACTCCTGGCGCCGTGAGGGGGAACTGCACCTGATGAGCCCGGAGGTCATCGCCCTGCTGCAACATGCGGTGCGCTCTGGCAATCGCGACGACTACGACCGTTTCGCAAAACTGATCAATGATCAGAGCGAACGGCTCTGCACCTTGCGTGGGCTATTCAAGTTCAAACCGCAGAATAAGCCCATTCCTCTCGAAGAAGTTGAGCCGGTCAGCGCTATTGTCAAGCGTTTCTGCACCGGAGCCATGAGCCTCGGCTCGATCTCCACCGAAGCGCACGAGACCCTGGCGATTGCCATGAACCGGATCGGGGGGAAATCGAACACCGGTGAGGGCGGCGAGGACCCGCGACGTTACACGCCGGACTCCAACGGCGACTTGCGCCGCAGCGCTATCAAGCAGGTTGCTTCGGGCCGTTTCGGCGTTACCCCGCACTATCTGGTCAACGCGGATGAACTGCAGATCAAAATAGCCCAGGGGGCCAAGCCTGGTGAAGGGGGACAGCTACCAGGTCATAAGGTCAGTGAGTACATCGGGGAACTGCGTTACAGCGTCCCCGGAGTCACGCTGATTTCACCACCGCCGCACCATGATATCTACTCGATTGAAGACTTGGCTCAGCTGGTCTTTGACCTGAAAAACTGTAATCCGAAAGCTGATATCACCGTTAAGCTGGTCAGCGAAGTTGGTGTCGGCACCGTCGCAGCAGGAGTCAGCAAAGGGCACGCCGAGCGGGTCATCATCGCTGGCTACGACGGCGGCACCGGCGCTTCGCCAACCTCTTCGATCAAACATGCCGGCATCCCCTGGGAAATCGGCTTGGCGGAGACCCAACAGACCCTGGTTCTTAACGATCTGCGTGGTCGTATCATCGTGCAGACTGATGGTCAATTGCGCACCGGCCGCGATGTCATTATCGCCGCCATGCTTGGTGCCGAGGAGTACGCCTTTGCCACTGTGGCTCTGGTCACCGTCGGTTGTATCATGATGCGGAAATGCCACCTCAATACCTGTCCGGTAGGGGTCGCCACTCAGGATGAAGCCCTGCGCGGCAAATTCGCCGGCAAGCCCGAGCATGTGGTGAACTACTTCACTTTTCTTGCCGAGGAAGTGCGGGAGCTGCTGGCTGATTTCGGTGTTCGCAGTCTCGATGAACTGGTAGGCCAAAGCCAGTATCTGGAAATGGATGCAGCAATCAAACATTGGAAAAACCAGGGATTGGATTTTTCACGGATTCTTGCCAAACCTCAGGTCGGTGACGAAATCGCCACCCGGCGCATCTATGACCAGGAGCACGGCTTGGAAAAGCAGTTGGACAACAAACTGATCCAGCTCGCAGCACCGGCTTTGAAGCGGAAGGAAGCTGTCCAGATTGAACTGCCGATCCGCAATTCCAACCGGACTTTTGGCACCATGCTCTCTGGTCAGGTGGCCATGCTTCATGGCCGGGAAGGCCTTCCCGAAGGGACCATAAACCTCAATCTTAAGGGCATTGCCGGTCAGAGCTTTGGAGCCTTCCTAGCTCCAGGTATTGACCTGCGATTGACGGGTGAGGCCAATGACTACGTTGGCAAAGGCATGGCTGGTGGCCGAATCGTTATCCGACCAGACGCCAAAGCGCCCTTTGTCTGGCATGAGAACTCAATTGTCGGCAACACTGTGCTCTACGGCGCGACCGGGGGGCAGGCCTTTTTTGCCGGCAAGGCCGGAGAGCGCTTCTGCGTACGTAACTCAGGCGTCACGGCAGTGGTCGAAGGCACCGGCGATCATGGTTGCGAATACATGACCGGCGGCCGCATGGTCTGCCTAGGCCGAACCGGGCGCAACTTTGCCGCTGGTATGTCGGGCGGGTTTGCCTATGTATATGATGATGACTCCCGTTTCCAGCGACGCTGCAACCCGGCAATGATAGATCTTGAGCAGATGACCGCCGAGGACGATGATGTCCTGTGGCTGAATCAGATCATCACCACCCATAATGAACAGACCGGCTCGCCGCGCGCAGCGGAAATTCTTGCGGACTGGGATAATCAGCTGACCCGTTTTGTCCGCGTCTTCCCCCGCGAGTACCGGCGCGTACTCAATGAACGGGCCGTTAAAGCTGACAGAGAAAAGGAGGCCGCTCATGGGTGATCCGCGCGGTTTTATCAAACATGGCCGGCGTGACAAAACTATTCAACCGGTCCATGAACGTTTACAGCATCATGACGAACACTATAACTACCCCAGCGATGAAAAGGTCAAAACGCAGGCGGCCCGCTGTATGGATTGTGGCGTCCCCTTCTGTATGACCGGCTGTCCTCTGGGGAACCTGATCCCAGAGTGGAACGACCTGATCTATCGGGGCAAGTGGAAGCAGGCGTTGAAGGCGTTGCACGCAACCAACAATTTCCCCGAGTTTACCGGGCGGGTTTGCCCGGCACCCTGTGAAACCGCCTGCGTCCTCGGCATCAATGAACCTGCGGTGACGATCAAATTGCATGAGGTGTCAATCATCGATAAGGGTTTCGAGGAGGGTTGGATAGTTCCTCAACCACCGACCCTGCGCAGTGACAAAACCGTCGCCATCATCGGTAGCGGTCCTGCCGGACTGGCCTGTGCCCAGCAGCTCAACCGTGCTGGACATCGAGTCACCGTACTTGAAAAGACCGACCGTGCCGGGGGGCTGTTGATGTATGGCATTCCACATTACAAATTACGCAAAGAGAAAGTTCAGCGGCGTATTGATCTTCTCGAAGCCGAAGGAATTGAATTTCGCTTCTCCTGCGAGGTTGGCAAGGATGTCACCTTTACTGAGATCAGGTCCGCTTACGATGCGGTCGTTATCGCCACCGGGGCTGAAGAACCGCGAGATCTCCCCGTCGAAGGACGAGAACTGGAGGGCATCCATTTTGCGATGGACTTCCTCCCCCAGCAGAATCGTGCCAATTGTGGAGACCCCGACATTGCCGCTCTGCACCCTAAAAAACTGGCCATCAGCGCCAAGGGGAAAAAAGTTATCGTTATCGGTGGTGGCGACACCGGCTCAGACTGTATCGGCACAGCGATGCGCCAAGGTGCTACCAGCGTGTTTAACTTTGAACTGCTTGATCAACCGCCGAATCAGCGGGCCGATGACAATCCCTGGCCACAGTGGTCTCGTATCCTGCGCATCAGCTCTGCAGTTGAGGAGATGCAGGTTCTCGGTGGAGATGTTCACTATGACATCATGACTACTCGGTTTGTCGGTAGCGGCCGCAAGGTCACCGGGCTGGAGACCGTAAGGGTAGATTGGTCAACTGGCCGGCCGGAGAAGGTTGCCGGGAGCGAGAAAATCTGGAGATGTGATCTGGTCCTGCTGGCCATGGGCTTTCTCGGCCCACGCTCGGAACTGCTCAAACAGTGTGGCTGTGAAACAGACCCACGCTCCAACATCAAAACTGACCCGAAAACCCGCATGAGTTCCACCGAAGGCGTATTTGCTGCTGGTGACTGCCGCCGTGGGCAAAGTCTTGTGGTTTGGGCAATCAGCGAAGGTCGCGAGGTCGCCCGTTGCGTTGATGAGTATCTGACGGGCAGTCAAAGTCTGTTACCAAAGGTACGTTTGGAGACTTTTGATTATTGATCTCCTCCATCGGCCAGCAAGGGCATTTAAAAGTTTATCCATATGGTTGAATACTATATCGTTTCAAACTAGATCTTTGTGCCATAACTTACTAGAAACACTGGGGTAAATTGTTTGACTTAATCTAAGAATAGATTGACCACCAGCACGCTGTTACCAGGAAGCAATATGTCCAGTTGCTTGGAGCGGCCCTTTATGTTTTCTTTTTATCGGCATTTAAGGGCAGTTTGCAGGAAAAACATTTACGTACCGGGCGGAAGAGGAAGCCGTTCATATGGAAGCAGTTTCCACATTGGGGGCACCGCACCAGAGCCATCAGAGCGACGGCGACGATCAGCAATAGCACCCAGATAATAAATGCCGTGATCACCGTCTGGCCTGCCTGTTGCGTTTGCATCGCCATCATCATCATTGGCAGGTAAGCGATAATTAGAATCCATAAAAACCAGCGCCGCAGACGAATCTTTTTCAGGCCGGATTTAAGTTCCTGAGGAGTGATCTCTTCTTCTGTGTCCACGCAGACCTCCCGAGTATGACCAAGAGCAAGGCATTTGATCGTTCATCTTGGTGATATTTATGGCAGATGTTGAGATTACTTGGTTTGTCAGTGGAGGGCAACTGATTAGACGGTCAGCTATTTCTTTTTCCCGTATTTGGCTTTGGGGGCCTCTGCTTCAGGGGCCCTTTTGTCAGCATTGACATGCAGTGCACAATGGAGGCAACGGCGAAAAGGCAGAAATGTCGGGCCGTGGGTATGAAAGCATTCGCCGCAGCGTGGGCAGCGGACAAGGCAGGCAAAAACAACCGCGATGATCAACAGGACAATCCAGGTGCTGAAGACAATGGTTACCCAGGTTTTATAATCGGGGGAATCGAGTGCTACCATCATTGCCGGCAGGTAAACCATGATAACCAGCCATAAAAACCAGCGGCGACTTCGAACCTTTTTTAACCCGGGGGCATAATCTGCGGGATCTGTCGGTTTATTTTCTTCCATCATCTCTATTCATCAGGGGAACTGTTCTTTTGAAGGTGCGATACTACTGATTTTGACTCCCTAGATCAATGCTGAACAGCTTTTTAAATGTTCTGGGCCCGCCCTGCGCTAAAAAATCCCCCGCATAAATAAAATATCTGCAGATGGGAAAAATATATACAGCCTTTATTTTCTGGAAA
>JAPHSA010000330.1 GCA_026193235.1 Deltaproteobacteria bacterium
CCACAACGTGGCCCCTTTCTTTTTTCTGTGAACATCACCCACTGTATGTTTGAATAGAATTCATGGCCACGAAACCAGTAGAAAAAAACCGGATCAGGAGGGCTCAAGAGCAGGGGACCGTCTTTCATTCTTGGAATGAGGACCGCTTTCGGATTGCCTTGGTTTATCCAAACACCTATTCCCAGGGGATGAGTAACCTCGGCTTTCAAACGGTCTATCATTTGATAAACAAGCGAGATGATTGCCATTGTGAACGTTTTTTTATGCCTGATAAAGAAGACATTGCAGAGCACAAAAGAACCGGAACTCCACTTTTGTCTATTGAATCAGAACGCCAATTTAAAGAGTTTGACCTGATTGCCCTGTCGGTCTCCTTCGAAAATGATTACCTCAATTTACCCCTGATATTCGAATTGTCAGCGATCCCATTTTTTTCAATAGAGCGGAAAAACCTTTACCCTCTAGTGTTATTGGGCGGGGTCTGTGCTTTTATAAACCCGGAACCACTGGCTGACATTGTCGATCTGGTCGCCGTTGGTGAGGCGGAACCGATTCTTCCTCCATTATTGGATGCTTTGATACAGTCTGCAGCAAGCCGCACGGATCTGCTAGCTCGATTATTGGAATTACCGGGAGTCTATGTTCCGCAGTTTTATACCCCGGATTATTCAGATTCGGGTCAGTTTGTGGGTTTAAATCACGAGCTATCTGTGCCGGCCAGAATTCTTCGTCTCTATGCTCCTGACCTGGATACAGCGCCCAGCCGCAGTTTTATTCAGACCGAAGATACTGAATTTGGCAACATGGCCTTAACTGAGGTTTCACGGGGGTGTTCTCGCGGGTGCCGTTTTTGTGCTGCTGGATATGTCTACCTGCCGCCCCGTCAACGCAGTTTAGATAACCTTTTGGAACAGGTTGATGTAGGTTTAAACCAGCGGGACAGGATTGGCTTAGTGGCAGCAGCTGTTGCCGATTATTCTCAGATTGATGAACTGCAACAGGGGATTTTGGCACGTAATGGTAAAATTTCCATGTCCAGTTTGCGTCTTGACGCTTTGACTGTAAGTGAAGTAGAAAACCTCAAAAAGGCGGATCACAAGACTGTGTCAATTGCCCCTGAAGCAGGCAGTCAGCGGTTGCGTGATTATATCAATAAGGGGATTAGTGAAGAGCAAATTCTCTCTGCAACTCAACTTTTAGCTGCTGGTGGCATTAAAAATATTAAGCTCTATTTTATTATCGGTTTTCCAGATGAGCGGGAGGAAGACATTGCAGCTATCCTGGATCTGGTTACAAAAATCTCAGCTCTCTGGCGTGATGCTGGTCGTCAGCAGGGCTCTCTGGGTACCATCACCCTGAGTGTAAATCCATTTATCCCTAAACCTTTCACTCCACTCCAATGGACCGGAATGGCAGGGGAAAAAAGTTTAAAGCAAAAATACCGTCGTCTTCAATCGGCCATCGCGCAAATACCGAACACGCGGATGATTAATGAATCAATCAGATTCGCTCGGCTACAGACTTTTCTTTCCAGAGGTGATCGTAGAATTGGTCAGCTGTTACCACAATTGGCCGAGGGGAAAAATCTGAAGCATCTCTGTCGCGAAGTTGGGTTGGATCTGGAATATTTCGTGACTACCGAGCGTGATGAACATGAGCTATTTCCCTGGGAGGTAATAGATCAGGGGGTTGATCGAGATTATCTTTGGCGTGAATATCAGAAGGCTCAACAAGGGGAAGCAACAGTTCCCTGTGCCCCAGGTTGTCGCCGGTGTGGGGTTTGTGGCGAATAGAATTTACTGAAAATCAGCAATCGCTTATTATGCTTGTAAGCTTTGTCTGTGGAGATATGAACATGGTTGACAAAAACGCTACGAATAAGAGTTCCACGGTTTCAGCCGCAGCCAGGAAATTAGCTCAAGAATTGGGAATTGACCTTAAGTCTCTGCGCGGAAGCGGTGCTCAGGGAAGAATTCTGCTGGCTGATGTCGAGCAGGCTCAATCAGGCTCAATGCGCAATAAAAAATCAAACACGAGCTATCAGCAGAAGGTCTCGCTGGAGGCCTCAATCGATCGGGTACAGTCGGTTAAAGTTCGCCGGCTGTTGGCGCGTAAAATGGAGGAGGCCTGGAAGGCAATACCACATTTTTACGTCACCATAGCAGTGGATATGACTGATGTTGTGCGTATTCGCCACGAACATGAAGCAACAATCAACGATTTCATTCTGGCAGCCACGGCTCGCGCTCTTATTGAACACCCCTGGGTCAATGCGACCTGGGACGGAGAACAGGGGATTGAGCTCGCGGAGGTCAACATCGCTATTGCTGCGGCAACTGATCGGGGCCTATATTTTCCGGTCGTGCACAACTGCCAAGAATTGAGTTTGGCCCAAATCAGTCAAAGAGCCGCACAGTTGGCAGATAAGGCAGCAAATAATGCTCAATTAACTGAGCATGAAATGTCTGCTGGAACTTTTACCATCACTAATATGGGGATGCTGGGCGTTGAATCCTTTGGTGCGATTATCACCCCACCGCAGGCTGCTGTTCTTTCTGTTGGTTCGGTCAAGGGAGAGGTCATAGTTGATGAGCAGGGTGAGCCGACTGTCGCGCTGATGATGCGCTTAACCCTCTCCGCTGACCACCGTGTCCTCGATGGCGCCGACGCTGCTGAATTTCTCGCGACGGTGAAATCTTACCTGGAAGCGCCCGTCATGCTTGTGGATGACTAGTGATCTAATAAACCGCTAGGGAGCAATTCCACGTTTCTGCATTTCCAATTTCACCTCATTGCGTTGCTCACGTAGCTCTGTGGCAACCGCCTGATTGTTGCCCCCGGTCGAAACCCCAACCCCGCCACTGGTGCCGCTGCTGAAGCCGTAGCGACTTAAACCGAGCCCCAGATTGACTCGAGGGCGACTTTGGCGTCGTTCCACGATCTCAATCTGATCTTCCAGGCTATAGTAATAGAGGATCAAGTCATCGTTAGAAAGGCTCTGGTAGTTTTGCGTCATCAATTCCTGCGTTCGGGCCGAGTGGTCGGAACATGCCGACAGGAAAACGGTCGTGAGCAAAACCATTAGTATGATTGTGAGTGATCGTATGAGGTTTATTTTGGGGACATTCGCAGTATCATTCATCATAGAATCCTCACTTGTTCTCATCAATAGTATCATTCCCGTTGAGTGTTAATGATATCTGTCATTTTCTTTCTGCGGAACTCGACGTTCAGCATTTGTTCAAAGACCTTGATCAGTGAACCTTTGTTTTCACAACCGAGACCGGCAGCGAGTGCCATTTGAAAAATGGTAGTGGTTGTCTGGGTCATTGGCAATGGAATTTTTAACTGGGTGGATATCTCTGCGGCACTGACTAGGTCTTTGTATGCAAGTTCCAGGGGATAGCCCTGATCGAAGCGGTTCTCAAGTGTCATGGGGACAAAAAACTCAGCAGCGAAACTGCGCCCGGTTCCTGTTGTGACCACCCGGGTGACTTTTTCCGGATCCAATCCCAATTTAGCGGCCAGAGGGAGCACCTCAGCGACACCGGCACAGCAGATATTAAACAGCAGTTGATTTACCAGTTTTGTCAACTGGCCGTTGCCGACCGCGCCCATAAAAACGATGTCGTTACCGATGACTTCTAGTACTGGGCGCAGTTCGTCAAGCAAACTCTCTGCCCCGCCGAACATGATTGTCAGGTTTCCTGCTTGAGCCCGTGACTCCATCCCCGAAATCGGTGCATCGGCAAACTGAATGCAAGCTTCCTCGAGCCTGCGGCCGAATTCCACAGTCGGCAGGTAGCTGATGGTGCTGAAATCAACGATCGCCAGACCCGCTTCGGCCCCGTCAATAATGCCATTTGCCCCGAAGATGACGGTTTCAACCACCGCTGTATCGGGCAGACACAAAAAGAGCCAGTCGACCTGGCTGGCCACTTCAGCCGGGCTCTCGAGCGCTCTGGCACCTTGTGCTGCGACAAATTCAGTTGCGGCGGGGTGAATATCATGAATCACAACATCATATCCGGCCTTAAGGATATTGATAGCCATCCACTTGCCCATTTCTCCCAGGCCGATAAAGCCGATTCTTTTGCCCATTTTTTATCTCCACGGATGAGTGCTGACGGGATTGTATCATAAGACCGGATTAACAGTTCAATTCGAAACTCCGCTTCTTCTCTGTAAAGATAAAAAAAGCGGGTTACCGAAGCAACCCGCATAGTTATCATTGAATTATTTAAATATGAGTTTCTGGCTTACCTATCAATATCCTTCGAGGTTACCAATGTATTCCGGAAGCCATATTGATTATTTCGTTATGAGCTCCGGTCCCATCATGGCATAAGGCAAGGAGGTTGAAAGCCATGGTATGTAGGTAACCAAAATCAAAAAGAGCATCAACACCATTACAAACGGCATGGCCGCCCTGACCACCCGGGACAGACTCATTCCCGTAATGCCCGAAGTGACAAAGAGGTTGAGGCCGATAGGCGGGGTAATCATGCCAATCTCCATATTGACGACCATAATGATGCCGAGGTGAATCGGGTCGACTCCCAGCGCCATGGCGATTGGGAAAACCACCGGGGCGACAATGATCAACAGACCGGAAGGTTCCATGAACTGCCCGCCGATAAGCAGCAGAATGTTGACGGCGATGAGGAACGTGAACCAATTGAAGCCAGCCCCCATCATCCATTCGGTCACCATCTGCGGAATTCGCTCTGCCGAGAGGGTATGGGCAAAGAGCAGGGCGTTGGCGATGATGAACATCAGCATAATGGTGGTTTTGGTTCCAGCCAACATTGTCTCACGTGTATCGCTGCCTAACAGGGCCGGGAAAAATTTACGAACCAGAAGCGAAAAGTTCCTGCCCCAGATTGTCATGCCGGCTGAGAAGCAGGTGCCGACCGAGACACCCGACTTTTTTGCTTGGATCGAGATATAGATAGCGGCCATCACTACAGCAATCACCAGGCCGGTTAGATTACGTTGGGTGGCTGTGATGGTTTCTGAGCTGGCTGTGGCAAAAAAGGCAAGCATCATCCAGAAAATAAAAAATGACGTCGCATAGGCCGTACCGTTGAAGCCGATTTTTCCTTCCGCAGGATCATCCAGGAAAACCCATGGGGTCTCTTTCAGGGGACCCATGTCCCGATAAATGTAAAGGGCCACAAAGATCGAATAGACCGCAGCGACAACCGCAGCTTCGGTGGGCGTGAATACACCGCCGTAGATACCACCCATAATGATAGCGATGAGGAACAGGCCCCAACTGGCCTCTTTGGCCCCATCGAAGACCGCGCCAAACCCCTTCCAGTCCTCAGCGGGCAGTTTTTTAACCTTGGCAACGATATAGATGGTCACCATCAGCATGGAGCCTGCGAGAAGGCCGGGAATAACACCGGCGAGAAACATCCGCCCGACCGATACATCGGTCGCTGCAGCGTAGACAACCATAACGATGGATGGCGGGATAAGGATGCCGAGCGTGCCGGCATTGGCAATAATGCCGGCGGCAAATTCCTTGGAGTAGCCAACCTGACGCATGCCGGCGATGGCGATGGTGCCGATGGCAACCACCGTGGCCGGAGAAGAGCCTGACAGGGCGGCAAACATCATGCAAGCCATGACCGAGGCAATGGCCAGGCCACCCTGAAAATGACCGACAGTGGCGATTGCAAAGCGGATCAGTCGTTTGGCCACCCCGCCCGTAGACATGAAACAGGAGGCCAAAATAAAGAATGAGGTGCTCACTGGCCTGTTGTATATCGATCCGGATATCCAGGAGATGCATGAACTGGAAAATACGGTGGAACAACCGCTGAATACCTTACGGGAAGAAGAACTATGCCCGGGTTCCGGTGCATTAGAAAAAATCAACGAATCGTTTCGTTAAGAAAATATATTAAAAATTTATATTATTATCAATA
>JAPHSA010000236.1 GCA_026193235.1 Deltaproteobacteria bacterium
CATTGAATAATTATGACGGAGACTAACAATGAACTACTGGCTGATGAAATCGGAACCGAACGCCTTCAGTATTGATGATCTGGAAAAGATGCCGAACCAGACCGAGCACTGGGATGGGGTACGCAATTATCAGGCGCGTAACATGATGCGTGACCAGATGAAGATCGGTGATCAGGTGTTTTTTTACCACTCCAACTGCGAAATCCCCGGGATTGTCGGGTTAATGGAAGTCGTGCGCGAAGGTTATCCGGACCATACGGCTTTTGATCCGCAGAGTAAGTATTTTGATCCTAAAAGTGACCCGGAAAAACCGCGCTGGATCATGGTTGATATCAAATATATTCGTCATACCAATCGGGTCATCTCCCTGGCTGAATTGAAAGAGCAGGAAATTCTGGAAAATATGCCTTTAGTCCGCAAAGGCAATCGTCTGTCGATCATGCCGGTCAGCCCGGCAGAGTGGAGTTATATCCTGAGCTTGGAGTAGAAAGCCTGTGGTGCAAAAAAATGAGTTTTTAAGTATTAGTTACCACCCATTGAAAAAATGTGATATAAATTTTATTTGAAAATTTCAATTATCCCAGCGCGCGTGAGATATTTGTGAGCCCAAAGAAAAAAATTCTTATCGTCGATGACGAGTTGTTCTTCAGAGAAATTCTGAAAGAGGCGCTGAAAGACCGCTTTGACATCATTGATGGTAAGGACGGGCAAGAGGCCGTTGTCCTGAGTATTGAGCATGAGCCAAGTCTGATCATCATGGACATTGAAATGCCCACATGTGACGGGATCGAAGCCTGTAGAATTCTTAAAAGTAATTCTAAAACAAGAAAAATTCCGATCATCCTGTTTACCTCCCGGACCAAGAAAAAAGATATGGTTCTTGGTTTAAAAGCCGGAGCCGATGATTACATCACCAAGCCGGTCTATATTCCTGAAATTATTGCCCGGGTTGATGCACATCTACGCACGACAGATCTCTATTCTGATCTGGAACACAAAGATCTGCTGTTTCTGCTCGAAATTACGGAGACCATTTCCGCGATCCGCAATCCGATGACCATTCTGCGTTTGATCGTTGAAAAAATGGCAGAAATTATTGATGTTGCGCGTTGCTCTATCGTCAGCATTAACGAGTGTGGGGATATGGTCGTCAAGGCCAGCAACGACCTCAGCGGCCATGGCGAACTGAAATTAGACCTGCATAAATATCCCGAAATTCAAAAATCTCTTAAGTCCAAGCAGGCCGTTATTGTCAATGATATTAAGAATGATCCCTTGATGAATTCTGTCCGTGAGCAGATAAAAAATTTGGAGTTTAATTCAATTGTCGTCATCCCGGTGGTGAAGAAGGAGAGCGTCATCGGCACCTTTTTCCTGCGGACGGCAACGCCTGTCAAAGGTGGCATCACCGACAGAATTTATAAACTCAGCCAACTGGTCGCCAATATCTCTGCGAATGCACTGGAAAACGCGATACTTTTTGAATCGGTACAGGCTGCTCAGGAATATTTTGAAGAGATGGCCATTCGCGATGGTTTGACCAGTCTTTATAATCACCGCCACTTTTATGATCGCCTGGAAGAAGAATTTGGTCGGGCTGACCGCTATGCTGCTCCGCTTTCACTGGTGTTTTTTGATATCGATGATTTTAAACGGATCAATGATAATTACGGACATAGTTGTGGTGACCAGATCCTCAAGAAAATCGGTCAACTGATGAAGGCTGTGGCGCGGGACAGTGATATCCCTGCCAGGTACGGTGGGGAGGAATTTGCCGTTATTCTACCAAATACGGCGGAAGAGGGTGCCTTTGATGTCGCCAACCGACTGCATAACATTATCCGTGAACATCAATTTGATCAACTGGCGCCCAATGAACAGATAACCATCAGTTCGGGGATTTCTACCTTTACCAACAAAAACCTTGAGTCATTCAATGAACTTGTTCAGCTGGCCGACAGCCGGATGTATGCTGCAAAGCGGGCTGGCAAAGACAAGGTTGCCCAGCTCTGAAATTCTTTCTGTCTATTCATGGAGTTTTGACGCTAAATTCTGATTTGTGGAATGTCTTCTGCGGCGGAACTGGTCTCGCTGGATACTTTCACGCCCTTCTTGCAAACAACAAATATGATGACACAAGGCCGCTCGGCTTTGCCGGGAGATCGTCAGTCGAGAACCCCCTTTTGGCTCTGCCGATGATACCAGTAGGTCATGGCGATACTGCCGAAAACAGCGAATGGTAGCCAGATGATAAAGGCATTTCGTGGAGGGATCGGGGTCATGACTAAAATCATCATGATCAGGAAAGCGGGAGCAATATAGATCAGGAAAAAAAGAACACAGAACATCCAGATATTTGTTTTCATCGTCGTCTCCTTGCGGTTTTGACAGACCTCCAATCGATGATTATAAGACGGTAATCCAAGCAGGACGATAGAATATCATAATTCTTGAGTGTTTTGCTAGTTATTCTTGTGGCGGGCCTCTTCCCCGTTACGCTGCCAAGTTGGTCAACCACCAAACGGCTGAGTCTCGATCTCAAAAATGTTGATTTAAACTAGGATTGGATGTCTTTGGTGGGAGGCATGGAACATCCCGTCGATTATGCACCGGTAAATAAAATATTCATCAATGCAGCCCTGACTTTGTCGTGTTTTGCAATAGTGGTTTTAATGGTTTAGTTCAGCGCTACTCTTTGTCTGCCGCAACGCTCGTCTGGTCCGGGCCAGAAAACAATTCTGTTCGAACGGCTTGGCGGTAAAGTCAAAAAATCCCATGTCTAACAATTCCAGCTCGTCTTACGACGAGGATTTTGAGGACCCCGGCGCTTAATGTGTGGTCGAAGTTGTAGAGCCGCCTTCGCCAGTCCAGTTGGTGTGAAACCATTTTCCTCTGGGTTGGTCCTTGCGTTCGTACATGTGAGCGCCAAAGTAATCGCGCTGAGCCTGAAGCAGGTTCGCGGGCAGATTTGCGCTGCGTAATCCATCATAATAATTCAGGCCACTGGAATGAGATGGAAGGGGAATTCCTGCTGCGACAGCAGTAGAAATAACATGCCTCAAACTAGAATGAGTCGTGGCCATTTGTGCTTTAAAATAGGGATCGAACAACAGGCTCGTCAGGTCGTTGCTGTGGTTATAGGCGGTTGAAATCTTATCGAGAAAAGCCGACCTTATGATGCAGCCGCCCCGCCAGATCTGGGCAATTCTGGCATAGTTGAGATCCCAATTGAACGTGTTTGACGCTGTTTGTAAGAGTGCGAAACCCTGTGCATAGGAGATGATTTTGGCGGCATAAAGGGCAATGCCAAGCTCTTTTAGCAGGTCGGTCTTGTCAACTTGATAATCGGGTTGGGGCCCGGCGAGGGTTTTTTCGGCTTCCAAGCGCAGCGTTCTGTTACTGGAAAGACAGCGGGCAAAGACCGATTCACTGATCAGAGACAGAGGCACGCCAAGATCCAGCGCAGCATTCGCTGTCCAGCGACCAGTTCCCTTTTGCCCCGCAACATCCAGAATTTTATCAATCAAGGGGTGCTTATCCTCATCCTGATAGGCGAGTATATCAGCGGTGATTTCAATGAGATAACTGCTCAGATCTCCCTTGTTCCAGTCGGCAAAGACGGAACTCATCTGGTTTGCAGACATGCCCAGGAGATCTCTCATCAGGTGATAAGTTTCGCAAATGAGCTGCATATCGCCATATTCGATACCGTTGTGGACCATTTTGACAAAATGACCGGCGCCACCTTTGCCCATCCAGGCACAGCAGGGAGTGCCGTCGTCAGCTTTTGCAGCAATGGACATAAGGATTTTTTCCAGGGCAGGCCAGGCGGCCAAAGAACCTCCAGGCATGATCGATGGTCCTTTCAAGGCACCGATTTCGCCGCCGGACACGCCAGCTCCGACAAAGTGTAAGCCGTTTTTTTCCAGTAACTCGACTCTTCTTTGCGTGTCTGTGTAGTGGGAATTGCCGCCATCAATAACAATGTCTCCAGAGGCAAGCAGGGGCATGAGTTGAGCTATAATATTATCTACTGGTTCGCCGGCCTTGATCATCAGTAAAATTTTTCTCGGAGTTTCCAGCGAACCAACAAATTCCACGACGTTGTTATATCCGCAGAGCGGTTTGCCAGCGGCTTTAGCAGCGATGAAATTTTCTGTCACTGCCTCAAAGCGATCATACACGGCAACGTGAAACCCCTTTGATGCCAGGTTTAAGGCAAGGTTTTCACCCATGACCGCCAGGCCAACAATCCCTATGCTGTTTTTATTGACCACTCTCAACCTCGCTAATTTTCTTGATAATAGTGCTGACAATCTCTTCCGGGGACTTATTAATTTCGATGGTAATCCCGCTGTGAGGAACTTCCAGCGTGTCAATCTGACTGGTGAGCAGATTGTCGTTCATATAGCGGTGAACCCGCATATTGAGACGTTCCCGCAGCAGCTCAAAAGAACCTTTGAGATAGACCGAGATGATATGCTTCTGGTCTATTCCCAGGATCTCACGATAAGACTGGCGTAGCGCTGAACAGGCGACGATACCGCTTTCACCCCTGGCAAGGAAATCTTTCATCCGGCGGTGCAGGATTTGCAGCCAGGGGATGCGATCTTCATCGGTCAGTGGAATTCCCGCGGCCATCTTTTCCACATTTGCCGCGGGGTGGAAATCATCGCCATCCTCAAATGGCCACCCCAGCGTTTCCGCCAGCAGTAGCCCCACAGTTGTTTTGCCGCAGCCCATTGGACCGATCAGGATGATAACTTTTGCAGCTTCGGACATTTAATTTCTACCAGAGAGTTTTTTTCGGCCTGTTTGACGCCTGCATGGTTAGCATTGAAAATATGTTAGTGCAATCATTTTGTCATGGTCAACTGGGGAAAGATTTCCGTCAACTTGGCTGAACGATAGTCGAAAATATCGCTCAGCATTTTTTTCACCCAAAGTTCATGGACCGGCAGGCTGAAAGGCTCCAGTGGCAGCCGGTAGTGAACCCGATCAAGCATTCTGGTATGGGTTGCGTCGATCGACTCGATTTCATGGTAGTGGTACCAGAGTTTATATGGCCCGATCCGCTGTTCATCTACAAATGAAACGCCTTCACGGATATGTTTAATTTCAGTCAACCAACGCTTACGACCAAAAAGTGGAATCTTGATTTCATAGAGGATGGTCAATCCGTTATGCATGCGTTCAGGAATGTCTGATAAGACTTTGAAGTCCAGATCAGGGGGGGTGAGTTGGTTGAGATTGACGGGGGTGGCGACAAAATCCCAGAGTTCTTCTTGTGTGGCTTCCAACTCGATCATGCGTTCAAAATGATGCATATTTTTATCCTTCAAAAGTTTCAAGTATTGTCTTGGACAAAAACATAACCTATTATAAATAAAAAAACAATAATTCTGGTCTTCTGTCAGAAAAGGAGATGAAATGAAAAAAATCGCGCAAGGTTTTATGACGGCAGCCGCTCTCATGTTCAGTGCCATTGGTGCCCACGCTCTGGATGTCGGTCAAAAAGCTCCTCTGTTTAGCGCGCAATCTACGCAGGGAGATATTGCGCTGGCTGAAGTTTACAAACAGAAGCCGGTGATTCTGGCATTGTATTACGCTGATTTCACATCGGTATGAAAGGCTGAGCTGCAGGCTTTCCAGCGTGATATTTTGCGTTTTGAAAGCTTGAATGCCCAGGTTCTGGGCATCAGTGGCGACAGTTTAAAAAACCATAAGAAATTTACCGAGCGTCATGGGATTTCTTTCCCCTTGATCAGTGACAAGGATAAAACAATACGCCGACAATATGGTGGTGGAAGGACAACCTACCTGATCGATATGAAAGGGACGATCCGATTTATTAAAAAGGGTATTCCCGACAATGAAGAACTGTTGGCTGAGTTGAGAAGGCTCAACGGATCATGATGAAGACAGGTGTCAGCGCTCGATCCCATCGATCTGTCATCGAAGGGATGCTTGATAGCCGTGAGGACCCCAATCGCTTGCCGTAAACCTACTGTCCCTGGGTTGAGAGTTGACTTCCAGACGATTTCTTACGGGATTGGCCTGCTGCCGATCTGAACGCTCTCCTGGTATTGACGGGCTTAAGTCCCTGCCTGTTGATCACCGGGGTGGGCCTGCCACTCAGGTCGGTCGGCGGTAGTTGTGCACTCATCCCCCTTGGGAATCCACCCAGCGGCGACTTTTGAACGAACACCATCGGCATGAAGCTGAGCAGCAATGTAATCTGATATGAGTCTCGATTTCAGCAATAAAAAGTCCGTCTTGTGGTGTCAAGACGGACTTTTTAATTTTCGTCGAGGTTTACTTCTCTGTTACTAAAGGTCTTTTTTCTCGAACCAGTAAAACATCCCCAGCCCGATGGCGATAAAGGCAGCAACAATCGGCCATGGGGAGATGCCGAGCATTTGCGGCAAGGTGATTTTCCCGTAGCTGCCCAGAGGAATCAGAGATGTTTTCAGAACGGGGTAGACTTCAGCGAAAATTGCCGCACCGACCAGCATGCCGAGAATGGCCCAGAAGGCATGAATACGGCCTTCTGCCAGGGCACCGACGGAAGTTCCGGGACAGTATCCGGCAATGGCCCAGCCAATACCGAAGAGCAATCCCCCGACGACGATGGCGGCAACATTTGTTGCCTTGACACTTAAGCTGATGATTCCGGCAGAATGGAAGGCGTAAATTCCAACCATGCCGACAAGGACGGCCGAAAACATGAATTTGATGATGGTCATATCCTTGAGCAGCATGAATCCAACCTGTTTTTCGAAACGCAGAACCTCGCCTTTCTGCAATAAAAAACCGAAC
>JAPHSA010000101.1 GCA_026193235.1 Deltaproteobacteria bacterium
AAACTTTTAAATTTTCCATTAATTCTATTTATATATTCAATTCTTCTTTTTATTATTTTAACAGAATATTCGATAAGTTGATCTTTCCAAGGGTCGTATTTATTGTCTTCTTTTTTTAAAAAAAAATTTCTTTGTTTCAAAATTTTATTATATTTTTTTATTTCATTAATATATTGATTATCGATGAAAAAAATAGATCTATCTATTAAATTTCTTCTGAATAAAGGGTATAAACTTAATAAATTTATTTCTGATGGATAATAAATTATTGTATTTATTGTTTTAAATAAATTTATTGCTTCTGGTTTTTTATTATTTAGTAATATTTTTTTATTGTTTTTTTTATCCAAGTAAATTTTTAAATTATTATTTGACAAATTATTTATACAATTAACTTCAATAAAAAAATTTTCCTTATCTATTTTTATAAGATTTTTATTGTTTTTTGTTCTGAAACTTTTATAAAAATTAGAAAAATATATAGATTCTAAAAGATTTGTTTTCCCCTGTGCATTATCCCCAATAATTAAATTTATTTTTTTTTCGAAATGAATATTGCAATTGCTAATATTTCTAAAATCTTTTAATTTTATATTTTTTATATACATCTCAAATAAAATTAAAGTCTCATTGGCATAATGACAGAAAGATAATTATCATCATTTTCAGGACTTATTCTTCCTGGAGAAATATTGTCTTTTAAATATAAATAAATATTATTATCTTTTATAACTTGAAGAATATCTATTATATATTTTGCGTTAAATCCAATAGAAATTTCATCTCCTTTATAAATAATATTTATTTCTTCTTTTGCATCACCTAAATCTGGATTTGATGATGTTAAAGTTATAAGATCATTTTCTAATTTAATTTTTATACCTTTTGATTTTTCATTTGATAATACTGATATTCTTTTTAAAGAATGTAAAAATAAATTTTTATCTATTGTAGCTACATTTTTACCTTTTTCCGGTATTACTCTATTATAATCAGGAAATTCTCCATCTACCATTCTCATAATTAAAGTTGTATTTTTATTACTTATTGAAAAATTATTTTCTGTTATACCAATACTTACATTATCTTCTATATTTTCTAATAGTTTTTTTAATTCTATAATTCCTTTTTTAGGTAAAATAAATCCTTCTAAAAATTTATTATTTAATTCACCTTCTATTATTTTACTTATTAAAGATAATCTATGACCATCAGTAGAAACAAAATTTAAATTTTTATTTTCTTTTTTTATATAAATTCCTGTAAGATTAAATTTTGTTTCATCACTAGAAATTGAAAAAATAGTTTTTTCTATCATTTCATTTATTATATTTTTATCAATAATAGTTTTACTTTCATCAATTATTGGAAATTTTGGAAATTCATCAGGTGAAAGTCCAACAAGATTAAAAATTGATTTATCACATTTTATTTCAACCCAAAAATTACTTTTAGAACAAAATGAAATATTTTTATCTGGTAGTTCCTTGATTATTTCAAATAATTTTTTTGCTGAGAGGGTTATTTTTCCGTCCTCTATTACTTCTGCCTTGTATTTTGATTTTATCCCGACTTCCAAATCAGTTGCAGTAACAATAATTTCATCATTACTCACTTCTATAAGAACATTTGCTAAAATGGGCAGGGTGTGTTTTTTTTCAATTATTCCCTGTACTTTCGTCAAAGCTTTTAAAAATATTTCCTTTTTTATATTAAATTTCATGTTTCCTCCACAACGAACTAATAGTTCTATTTATTATTTATAAAAAATAGTAATAGTAATAGGGCTTGTTAATTAGTTGAATAATCTTTAAATATCTGAAAATATTCATTTTTTAAAAAAAACTCGCCTGTTTATTAATTGTTTATATTTTAATGATTATGTTTATAAAACTTAAATAAATGAAAAATTAACAAAAAGTACTTTATATATTCATTTTATCCATGAGTTTTTCAACAAGTATTTTTGTATGTATATCTTCTTCTATTTTTTTATCTATTTTTTTTATGGCGTGAATAATTGTAGAATGATCTTTTCCACCAAATTTAGCTCCAATTTCTGGGTAAGAAAGTTCGGTTAATTTTCTACAAATATACATTGAAATTTGTCGTGGAAATACAAAGTTTTTTAATCTTCTTGATGATTTTAGTTCTGCTACTTTTATTTGAAAATGTTCTGCAACAGTTTTTTGTATTTTTTCTATAGTTACTTCTCTACTATTTTCTACTATAATATCTTTTAAAACTCTTTTAGCCATTTCTAGATTTATAGGTGTAGAAGTTAAACTTGAAAAAGCTCCTATTCTTATTAAATAACCTTCTAATTCCCTTACATTATTTGTTATTGAATTAGATAAAAAGAATATAACGTCTTCTGGTATATTAATTTTGTTTTGATCAGCCTTCATTTTGAGTATAGCTTGTTTTGTTTCTGTATCTGGAGCTTGTATATCTGCTATCAGTCCCCATTCAAATCTTGATCTAAGTCTTTCTTCTAAATCAGGTATTTCTTTAGGAAATTTATCTGATGTAACAACTATTTGTTTATGTGATTCATACAATGCATTAAAAGTATGAAAAAATTCCTCCTGTGTACTTTTTTTCCCAGCTATAAATTGAATATCATCTATTAATAAAATATCTATAGTTCTAAATTTATTTCTAAATTCGACCATTTTTGCATGTCGAAGTGAATTTATTAATTCATTAGTAAATTTTTCAGAGGAGTAATAGCAAATTTTTACATTTTTATTTTTGTTTAATATTTCATTACCAATAGCATGTATGAGATGTGTTTTACCTAAACCAACACCACCATATATAAATAATGGATTATAAGTTGTTGCTGGATTGTTTGATACTGCAAGTGCTGCAGCATGGGCAAATTGATTTGATGTTCCCGAAACAAAAGTATCAAAAGTGTATTTTGCATTTATGTTGGATATTTCAATATTATTGATATCATTATTTATTAGTATTTTTTTCTTTTCTTTAATATTATTTTCTTTTTCAATTTTTTTTATTTTATTATTTATATTCAAAATTAATTCATAATTTAAAAATCCGAGCTCTGAAAAGGTATCCTCTATTGTTTTTTTATAATTTTCATTTACCCAATCCTTTATAAATTTATTAGGTACCTCTGCCCTTATAATATTTCCCTCTATTTCCTTAATTTGAATTGGTTTTATCCAGGTATTAAAATTTTGTTCACTGGTTTTATTTTTTAATATATCCAGTGATTTAGTCCAAAGGTTTTTCATATTCATCCACAACTTTTAAACAACTGTTTATAAAACCATTATTTTCTAAGTATTTAATAATATACAATTTTATTTAATTAAATAAATAAATTTAGTTAAATTTGTCGTTACTATAATGTTTATTTTCAATATCTACCAGCATATTTTTCTTAGGTTTTTTTCTTGACTTAAAACAACTTATATGATTAATGGTACGACTTTGTCAGATCACTGATAACTGGAGGATATAATGTCAAAACGTACTTTTCAACCGAGTCGAATTAAACGCAAGCGGACTCATGGTTTTCGCAAAAAAATGCAGACAAAAAATGGTCGTCACTCGATCAACAGACGCCGTGCGCGAGGTCGTAAAATTTTAACGGTTACTACGCCACAAAAATAGAATATGCAAAACTGTTTTCTTAGGTCTTACCGTTTACGAAAGACCCAAGATTATAAAAGAATCAACAAAATGGGGTGTAAATTTACTACACCCCATTTTGTTCTTTTGGTCCAAGATGTTGGTCTTTCCATGCCCCGCCTGGGTATTACCGTGAGCCGTAAAGTCGGTAATGCTGTAGTAAGAAACAGGCTGAAACGGATTTTAAAAGAGTATTTTCGCAACAACAAAGAAAATTTCAAAAATCAAGACTATTCTATTATTGCTAAGCGAGGAGCTGCTTTTTTAAGCTTTAAGGATATAAATAAAGAAATATCAGTTTTTATAAGTTTTGTGGACAAGCGGAAATGATAAAAAATTTATTTATTTTTTTAATTGATATTTATCGTGTTTGTGTCTCTCCATTCACCCAGCCTTCATGTCGCTTTTACCCATCGTGTTCATATTATGCACGAGAATCATTTATACAACATGGCGCTTTTAGAGGCCTTTTGTTAACGTCTAAGAGGCTAGTTCGTTGCCACCCTTTCTGTGAGGGCGGTTTTGACCCGGTTCCTCCAAAAAAGAAATCAGGATATTAAAAATGGATAACAACAGAACTATCCTTGCCGTAGTGCTTATTGTTCTTTTATGGTCAGGTTACAGTTTGTTTTTTACACCGCAGCAACAGACTATCCCACCGGCACAGGAGAAAGTTGTCGTCGCTCCTGACAATCAACCCTCAAAAGAGTTGGAAAAGGCTGGGGTGTCAAACTCTGCGGTATCAACGCCTGTCACCAAACCGATGCTGGATATAGGAGCAGAAGAAACCCGCATTTCTGTTGTATCAGATTATTTTGAAATTGAATTGACATCTTTGGGGGCAACTTTACATTCTGTAGATTTAAAGAACTACAAAAAAACAAATGACGTAAACTCAGAAGACTTTCACCTTTTTAGTGACAAAGATACAGGATTATCTACTTTCATAACAACAGGTTCAGATGGTTTTTATATACCCTCTAATTTGAATTTTGAAATTATAAGTAATAAATCAGATGTTGTATATGTAACAAATGAAAGTGCTACAATTTCTTTCGCGGCCACCATAAATGATTTAACTATTGTTAAAAATTATACTTTTTATCCATCTTCTTACTCTTTCGATTTAAATATTGAGCTAACTAATAATTCAGCTAATATTATTAATGGTAAGCTTAATCTTTCTTTAATTACACCATGGAATAAAGATGCAAAAGCAGAAATGTATTCTTTTATTGGACCAATATCTTATGATGGTGAGGATTTATTACAGGATAAAATAAAAGATCTTGAAGGTTCTCCTAAAGTTTACAGTAAAAATATCCTCTGGTCGGGATATACTTCAAAATATTTTCTGACAGCCATTAACCCTAAAGACTCATCAGAGCAAATATTTATTCAACTGGGTGACAATTTTATAGAAAATAAGTTTATCAGCCCGACCATTAACCTTTTGAGTAATAAGAGCGAAAAGTTCGAATATTCTGCTTACTTTGGTCCAAAACAAATTGAGTTTCTAGCCGCCAGTCACAATTCATTTGAATCAACGATTCATTATGGTTTTTTTCACCCTCTCGCTAAGCCACTTATGGTTGTTTTAAAGTTTTTCTATGATTTTATAGGTAACTATGGTTTTGCAATTGTTTTGCTAACTATATGTATAAAAATTATTTTCTGGCCCCTGACCCAGAAGAGCTATAAGTCGATGAAGGGTATGCAGAAACTTCAGCCAGAGATGAAGAAGATGCGTGAAAAATATGGGGCTGATAAACAAAAGTTAAATCAGGAAATGATGGCTTTTTACAAGGAAAACAAGGTCAATCCTTTGGGTGGCTGCCTGCCCATGGTGATACAGATACCGGTGTTTTTTGCCCTCTATCGGGTTTTGCTCGGGTCGATTGAGCTTAGACATGCACCATTTATGCTTTGGATTACCGATCTTTCAGCAAAAGACCCCTATTATGTTACCCCCCTGATTATGGGTGTGACGATGTTCCTGCAACAAAAGATGACCCCAACAAACATGGATCCAACCCAGGAAAAGATCATGCTCATGATGCCTGTGGTTTTTACTTTCATGTTTCTTAATTTTCCCTCAGGACTGGTAATTTACTGGCTGACTAACAACGTCTTAACGATTCTTCAGCAGTATCTCATTCGCCGCCAACCAGATTAGATTGGGGCGCGATGAACACACAAGATACTATTGTTGCTCCCGCCACTGCTCCAGGAGAGGGTGGTATAGCAATCATACGTATTTCTGGGCCAGACGCTCTCAAAACCTTGCAACACATCTTCCTCCCGTCTGGAGATAACTGTCCATATAGGACACATCACCTCTACCACGGCCAGTTGGTTGATTCCTCTTGTCAGCCTATTGACGAGGTTTTGGTGGTTTATAT
>JAPHSA010000112.1 GCA_026193235.1 Deltaproteobacteria bacterium
CAATCTGGCACCAGGATCCGGCTATCATGATGATAACCGGACCACCTATTTTGCCGCCGGGCTGCAGGGCACCGACCCTGAGCATGTCAAGGCTATTGAACAACTGATCCTGTCAACGCTCAAGCAAGTGGCTGACGAAGGTTTCTTGCGTAAACGAATCGATGCTGCGATTCATCGGCTGGAATTTGCCACGCGCGAAGTCACCGGGGACAGCTATCCTTATGCCTTACTGCTGTTGATGCGCCTGCTCGGGCCCTGGATTCATGGAGGTGATCCCCTTGAAGCTTTGAATTTTGAGGAGAATTTGCTGAAACTGCGTCAGGAATTGGACCAAGGCCCGTTTTTTGAGGAGCTGATCCGTTCCCGCTTGCTTGACAACCCTCATCGGGTCAGGCTGCTGCTCAAACCGGATACGGAACTTGGACCGCAGCAGGAAGCAACAACGCGCGCGAAGCTCGACAGAATCAATAAACAGCTTGGTGCGGAAGAAAAGCAGCAGCTGGTTCAGCGGGCCGTGGAATTGCAGTCGGCCCAGGAAGAGCCGGAAGATCTTTCCTGCCTGCCGACCCTGGAACTGAGTGACATCCCGGCTCAAGAACCTGAGGTAGTTGCCCAGCGGCGGAGCTATAAAGGGATCAAAGGCTTCTGGTTTGACCAGCCAACCAATGGGATCGGGGTGGTGACCCTCAATTTTGCCCTCAATAATTTAACTGCGGATCAGCTGAAATACCTACCGGTGTTCAGCGGTTTGCTGACCCAGGTTGGTGCGGGGCAAAGAGATTATCTGCAAATGGCCGAGGAGATGGAAGCGGTGACCGGGGGGATATCAGCCCGGACCTCACTGCTCGATGACCCGGAAAAGCTGAATGAGTTTTCGGTCAGCTTTGAAGTGAAGGGCAAAGCGTTGATCGCCAATGCTCGGCCAATGCTAGCTTTACTGAAAGATTTTTTATTGGCACCCGATTTCAGCGATCTGCAACGGATCCATACGGTTTTAAATCAGCTTCAGGTTTCGCTGGAGAACTCGGTTCCTCAGTCCGGACACACCTACGCTGCCAGAGCCGCTGCTGCCTGTATTTCTCCGAGTGGGGAACTGCGCGAACAGTGGAATGGTTTGACACAGATTGCTCTGGTCCGGGAACTCGCGGCAAAGCCGGTTGATGATTTGAATGAGCTAGCGGAGACGCTCAAAAAGCTAGCGATACAAATTTTCAACCAAGCGACTCTGCAGACGGCGGTGACGGTTGAGCAGGAAAATTTTGCCGCTTTTGAACTGGCCCTGGATGAATTGGTTGAGCAATTGCCGAGCGCTCCTCCGGCGACCTCGGTTACCGCAGATGAATTCAGCGTACAGCCCTTGAAACAGGGGATCATCTGGTCGTTGCCGGTCAACTATGTCACCAGGGTGTTTCGGGCGGTGTCCTATACGCACCCGGATAGTGCCGCGTTGACGGTGTTGTCCAAATTATTACGGGCCGAATTTCTCCATCGTGAAATCCGCGAAAAAGGCGGTGCCTATGGTGGCCTGGCCAGTTACAGCGCTGAAGCGGGACTCTTCAGCATGCTTTCCTACCGGGATCCACACATTTTGAGGACTCTGAACGTATACGATCAAGCGATTGCCTGGGCTGTTGCCGGAGACTATCCGGAAGATTCGGTGAAAGAGGCCGTCCTTGCTGTCTTCAGTGACCTTGATAAACCGCTGTCTCCGGCTGGAGCTGGTGGGCAGGAGTTTGCCAATATCCGTCAGGGGATGACACTGGAGATGCGCAATCAGATGCGACAGCAACTGCTCTCGGTCAATGCCGATGCTTTGCAGCGGGTTGCCAGGCGTTATCTCCTTCAGGGCCAGAGTGCGACAGCGGTTCTGGCGGGTGAAGCTGCCCTGCTCGAGGCCAACGAGAAGCTGGCAGAGAAGTCCCTTGAGTTGCGAAAAATTTAATTTATTTGGACCATGAGGTCACTGAGTAAAGGACTCAAGCCGCTCGGAGTCGCAGAGCCTCTAAGGTTGTTTTGAAGGTATCAATAAAATGGAAATGCAACAATTCTTCGTCACCGCCGCCCTCGGCCTCGAACCTTTGCTGGCGGCTGAGCTGGTTGAGCTGGGGGTAGAGGAGGTTAAGGAAGAGCGGGCCGGAGTCAGTTTCTCCGGAGATTTACGCACTGCTTACCGGATTTGTCTCTGGACACGCCTGGGCAGTCGGGTGCTCTTGCCCTTGGTTTCGTTCCCGGCCCCGGATACCGATATTCTTTACGCCGAAGTTCAGAAAATCGACTGGTCTGAGCATTTTGCCCTGACGAACAGCTTCGCTATTGATTGCACTACGGTGAAATCACAGATTACCCATTCCCGTTACGGGGCTCTGCGGGTCAAAGACGCGATTGTCGATCAGTTCCGAGCCCACACTGGCGATCGTCCTTCGGTTTCCGTCGAACAGCCTGATCTGCGGATCAATCTGCATCTGTTCAAGGATCAGGCAACCCTCAGTATCGATCTCTCCGGTGACAGTCTGCATCGCCGGGGTTACCGAATTGATGGGGTTCATGCGCCGCTGAAAGAAAATCTGGCGGCGGCTATTCTGATTCGTGGCGGCTGGCCGGCGATTACCGCAGCGGGGGGCGCACTTGCCGACCCGCTCTGTGGCTCTGGGACCCTACCACTTGAAGCGGCACTGATGGCGACCGATACCGCACCGGGGCTGCTGCGCGATTACTATGGTTTTCTTGGCTGGCGGCAGCATGATGATGTTCTGTGGCAGGAATTACGCGAGGAGGCCCTGCAACGGCAACATGCTGGTTTAGAGCGCAAAATAGCACCAATTGTCGGTTACGACAGCGACAGTCGGGCGATCAAGGCCGCCTGGCAACATGCGAAAAACGCCGGGTTGGATAAGATAATCCATTTTGAACGCCGCAGCTTACGCGAATTCAGCATGCCTCCCGGGATTACCCATGGTCTGCTGGTCGCCAACCCGCCTTACGGCGAGCGAATCGGTGAAGAAAGCACATTGCCGCCGCTGTATAACCTGCTTGGGGAAAAGCTTGCCAAGCATTGCCGTGGCTGGAAGGCTGCGGTGATCACCTCTAAACCGCAGTTGGGTCGTGCCATCGGTCTACGCGCCGGGAAAATCAATACCCTTTACAATGGTGCTCTGAAATGCCAACTGCTGCAGTTTGAGCTGGATGCCGGCAACCGCTGGCAATCTTTGGATGAGGGTGCTGGTCAGGCGATGAAAAA
>JAPHSA010000302.1 GCA_026193235.1 Deltaproteobacteria bacterium
GGGGCTTTTCCGTTGACATTGGGCGGTGAAAGCTGATAAAAGTCTTCTATTATTATAGGGGATTTATGATTTCCGTCCAATCTAAAATTTTAATCGTTGATGATGAACTGTTTTTCCGCAAGCTTTATCGTGATCTTCTCCTCGAGGAAGGTTATCAGGTAGAGATGTGTGAAAATGGTGATGATGCGATTGCAAAGATTCAGCAGAATTCGATTGATCTTGTCTTGACCGATATGATTATGCCAGGCCGCAATGGACTGGAAGTGCTGCGGGCTGCGCGGGCATTACCGAACCCGCCGGATGTCATTCTCGTCACTGGTCACGCAAGTCTTGAGTCTGCAATTGACGCGTTGAAAAACGGTGCTCGTGATTATCTGGTCAAACCGTTTAACCCGGAAGAGTTGAAACACGTTGTTAAGGCTAGTCTCGATCAACGTAAGTTGCTGACTGAAAATGACCATTTACGCCGTCAGATTCAGCTATTTCAAACGGGTCAATCCATCTCTTCGCTGATTGATCTGGAACGGCTGATCCCCCAGTCTCTGGATATTTTACTGCGCGAAATTGGTTCGGTGACCGGCTGTGCCTTTACCCTTAAAGATGGTGCAACCCCCTGCCTCGCGGGTTTGAAAAATCTGCCAGCCGATTTTGCCGAAGAATTGGTCAATGTTTTGCTGTCAGAGCTGGATGTTGCCTCCGGACTCTGTCAGCCGCAAGCCAATGTTGCAAAAAAACTTGCAAAACTGCAGCAACGCCGTGAATGCTTGTGGATGCTGCCGCTTAGTGATGGCGAGGTCCTCAAGGGCGGCATTATTATTTGCGATGCTAATGAACAGCCGGATTCTGCCCCTGCGCTGAGCGATCTGCGTTATCTCTGTGATCAGATTTCGCTGGGTTTCGAAAATGCCTGTCGCTATCAGGACGCTCAGGAATTGATGTACACAGATGATCTCACTGGACTGTACAATCATCGTTATATGCAGGTGGCATTAAGTCAGGAAGTCAGACGTTCACAGCGCTATGGTCTTAAATTTTCACTGCTTTTTCTTGATCTTGACCATTTCAAAGAAATCAACGACCAGTATGGACATCTGGCGGGAAGTGCGGCATTGCAGGAGGTTGGGCGCTTGTTACGCGGTTGCGTTCGCGATGTTGATACGCTATTTCGTTTTGGTGGAGATGAGTTTGCCGCGATGCTGGTTGAAACTGATGGGAAAACAGCGCGGATTGTTGGCGAGCGGATTCGTAAAGTGATAGAAAACTACGCATTCCTGAGAGAGCGGGGTACGCCATCCTATGTTACTGTAACTGCCGGTTATGCAACTTATCCGACGGATGCCATGGAAAAGGAACACTTGCTGGATTTAGCCGATCGGGCCATGTATCTGGGAAAAGAGTCACGCAATGTCATTTGCGGCGTTGAGGATCTGCCAAAAGAAGAACAGATCTAGCTTTTCTCGGGTTTAGCACAATTTTGCATCAGCAACTTACCAGTTTATTTACCACCAGAAATAAATTCAATAAATAGCTACTTACCCCCTTTAAGATCCTGATAAAATGAGGTATCTTCTCCTGCCTCTTCCTGGCACTCAACACTAAGATTCTATAAACAACGGATATACGGTTGATAAACCATACTAAAAGGACGCAGCTTTGAATATCACCGCAATCAAAGGGATGAACGATATCCTGCCGGGAGAAGTCGAAACCTGGCAATTTCTTGAGCAGACTGCCCGTGAAGTGTTTTCGGCTTTCGGTTTTTCTGAAATTAGAACACCAGTCCCTGAAAAGACTGAGTTGTTCTGCCGTTCAATCGGGGAGACGACCGACATCGTTGAAAAAGAAATGTATACGTTCGATGATAAAAGCAACCATTCCATGACGTTGCGGCCAGAAGGGACCGCTCCAGTAATGCGTTCCTTTATCCAGAATCGTCTCTATAACCTTGATTCTGTCTCCAAACTTTACTATCTGGGACCGATGTTTCGCTACGAGCGGCCGCAGAAAGGGCGCTATCGCCAATTCCATCAGATTGGTGCCGAGGTGATTGGTGTAGAAGATGCTAAAATCGATGCACAGGTCCTGGTGATGTTGTGGCAGTATTTTATCCGTATCGGGATTGAGTCTGTCTCTCTGCAGGTTAATTCGCTGGGTTGCCCCGTATGTCGCCCTGGTTACCGTGACCGGCTGATCGGCTATCTCGAATCCCGTTTGGACAAGCTTTGCTCCGAATGCCAAAGACGTTACCTTAGCAATCCTTTAAGGGTTCTGGATTGCAAGGTGGAAACATGCAAGGAAGCAACGGTTGATGCACCTGCCGTGATTGAACATCTCTGTACTAACTGTGGAGAACATTTTTCTCAGGTTAAAGATTATCTGGCGAGGTTAAAGATTCCTTTTGTCGTCAATGCTCGCATGGTGCGTGGTTTGGATTATTATGTGCGAACGACCTTTGAACTGGTGACCGACCAGCTTGGATCACAAAATGCCGTCGCTGCCGGGGGGCGCTATGATGGCCTGGTTGAAAGTCTTGGCGGCCCGGCATTGCCGGGCATAGGCTTCGCTATCGGACTCGAGCGCTTAGTCTTGATGAAAGGTGAACAACGGGCAACCCCTGGTGTGCCAATGTTGTTCATCGCGGCTATGGGGACAGAGGCGATTGATAGAGCTTTTTCGTTGATGTCGCAGCTGCAGGTGAATGGCATTAGAACCGAGATGGATTATCAGGGGAAAAGCCTCAAGGCTCAGATGCGGCGGGCGAATAAACTGAATGCGGCATTTACGCTTATTTTAGGCGCGGAAGAAATGGCATCCGGGCAGGCACAATTAAAAAACATGAGCAATAGCACCCAAGAACTGGTTACTTTGGACTCTTTGGCCGAAGCACTGACGGAAAAACTAGGGGAAGCTTATACTTCTGCTTGACCATCGAGGATTCAGGTTCCTATAATCATCGTTTGGCTGAGACAAAAAAAATCAAGAGCTGAAAAGCTATTTAAATTATGGAGGCACTGTTTTGAACGATAAACTAGGAAATTGGAAGCGGACCCATCGTTGCGGTGATGTAACTGCAGAACAGGTTGGCCAGGATATCTGTGTGATGGGTTGGGTCCAGCGCCGCCGTGACCACGGTGGTTTAATTTTTATCGACCTGAGAGACCGGGAGGGTGTTGTTCAGTTGGCTCTTGATCCCGATCGTGACCTCGCATCACATAAGAAAGCAGAACAGGTCCGTACTGAATTTGTGATTGCCGCCCGGGGGAAAGTATCTCCGCGCCCAGATGGCACAGTTAATCCAAAAATGAAAACCGGTGAAGTGGAGATTGAAATCAGCGAACTGTTGATATTGAACCGTTCTGAAACACCACCTTTTATGCTGGATGAATATACTGAAGTTGCTGAGAGTATTCGTCTGAAGTATCGCTATCTTGATCTGCGTAGACCAGCATTGCAGAATAATCTGCTGATGCGTCATCTGGTCGCCAAGACGGTCCGGAACTATCTTGATGGCCAGGGCTTCATCGAAATCGAAACCCCGATTTTGACAAAAAGTACTCCAGAAGGAGCGAGAGATTACCTGGTTCCCAGCCGGGTGAACACCGGGAGTTTTTACGCCCTGCCCCAATCACCTCAACTGTTCAAGCAGTTGCTGATGGTCTCTGGATTTGACCGTTATTTTCAGATTGTTAGATGTTTTCGCGATGAGGATCTGCGTGCCGACCGCCAGCCCGAATTCACCCAGATCGATTGCGAGTTGAGTTTTGTCAACAGCGACGATGTCATGGGTGTTATGGAAGGGTTGATTGCTCAGATATTTACTGCGGCCCTGGGTGTCAATATCAGCTTGCCTATGCCTCGGCTCACCTATGCCGAAGCGTTGGATCGCTTCGGGGTTGATAATCCTGATCTGCGTTTTTCTATGGAACTGATTGATATCACCCAGCAGGTTGCCGGTTCAGCGTTTAAAGTATTTGCTGATGTTGCTGCTAATAAGGGTTTGGTCAAAGCCCTCAATGCCAAGGGCTGCGCGGCATTTTCACGCAAGGAATTGGACGATCTGACCGATTTTGTGAAGATCTACGGCGCCAAGGGCCTGGCCTGGGTTAAAATTACGGAGAATGGTTGGCAGTCGCCGATCGCTAAATTTTTCACAGAAGATGAGTTGAGCGCATTAAACAAGTCCTTGGATGCCGAAGTGGGTGACCTGTTGATGTTTATGGCGGACTGCCCTTCTGTTGCTAATGAAGCTCTGGGTCGATTGCGTGGTCATCTCGGGCACAAATTGGGCTTGACGAAGAAAGATGAATATCAATTTGTCTGGGTGACAGATTTTCCACTGCTTGAATGGGACGGAGAGGAAAGGCGTCACGTTGCCGTTCATCACCCCTTTACTTCACCGTTGGAAGAAGACATTCCGCTGCTTGATACTGACCCCGGCCAGGCACGGGCTCAGGCCTACGATTTGGTTTTGAATGGTTCGGAAATTGGTGGTGGGAGCATTCGTATCCATGACAAGACTGTACAGTCAAGGATGTTCAGTTTATTGGGAATCGGTGAAGAAGAAGCCCGTGAGAAATTTGGATTTTTGCTTGATGCGCTTGATTTTGGCGCGCCGCCCCATGGTGGAATTGCCTTTGGCCTTGACCGGATCATGATGATTCTGACCGGTGCAGATTCAATTCGTGACGTTATTGCTTTCCCAAAAACTCAAAAAGCAACCTGCTTGCTGTCAGATGCCCCCAATGTAGTCGCTGACAAGCAATTGCAGGAATTGGGAATCCGTTTGCGCGCGAAACAGAAGTAAGATAGTCACATTTCTCTTATGCAGAATATGAAAAGAAAGCAGATGTCTATGCGTCTGTTGCTCGTTTTGGTATGCATCCTTTTTGTCGCCGGTTGTGCGAAGCCGCCGGTTGTCGAACTGGAGGATGTCCGGAGTGTTGTTGCCCATGCTTATGCTTCAGGGGCTGCCCGGCACGCCCCTGGCGAATACCAGCTCGCTAGCAGTGCTTTGCTAGCTGCAGAGCAGCAGGTCAAAGATGGAGAACATCGTAAGGCTTTGCGCACCCTCGCGCTGGCACGCCGTTATTCTTCAGAAGCGCTGACAATTACCCTGGTGCGCAAACAGCAAATGGCTGCTGAGCAACAGCGATTGGCTGAGGAAAAGCGGATTGAAGAGGCGCAGATAGAGCGCCAACTGGAGTTGCAGCGCCTGGAAGAACTAAGGAAACAGAAAGAGCTACAAAAAAAGCTCGCTCAGCCGCTTCTCAAAAAGAAAGCTAAGCCCGCGCCGATTGCCAAGAAAGCCCCGGTTGAGCCACCAAAGCCCCAACTGGTGGATCAGATAGAGGTTCTTCCGGGAGAGAATTTAGCAATGATTGCCGCCAGAGCAGAAGTGTATAACGATGCCCTGCTTTGGCCCCTCATTTATAAAGCTAACCGCGACCAGATTAAAGATCCCATAGAAATCTTTACTGGGCAGGTTTTCGTAATCCCCCGCGACAAAAATCGGGAGGAAGCTGAGGCGGCCCGTCTGGAAGCACGAGAACTGAACCTTTTCTAGATTGCCAAAGCTGCCAAGGCGGTTTTTATATCTATTCATTCTGGTGCGAAAGAGTTTGGCAAACTGCCTGTCAGCATATTCCTGCGAACTTTTTGTCACAAAAACTTGCCAATAGAATTCTGTTGCCACCCCACCGGATCCTGCCTTATTCAATAGTTGTTATCGCCCCTGAAAACCAGACTCCGAGTTTTATTTTTACTTGAAACAGGGAGCAAAGAATAAATTATACAAAAAGAACATAAAAACAAACAGTTATGGTTACAATTTTAGCGATCGAGATAATTTTACTTTAAAGCGCAAAGGCGCTTGACACTCCAATTTTCTTTGTATACTGTATACAACGCTTAAGTCTGCTACTATTTCAGTTTATAACAGAGTTATGAGCTGACTGAATGTTGATATCTGTTTTAAAAACTTCAAGGAGAGAGAAGAATGGCAAAAATTATCTGGTCCGAAATTGATGAAGCACCGGCATTAGCGACCTACGCTTTTCTGCCGATCGTTCAGGCGTTCTGTAAAGGTACCGGCGTTGACGTCGAGACCAAGGACATCTCCCTGTCCGGCCGTATCCTTGCGAACTTCCCGGAAAAATTGACTGCAGAGCAGAAGGTTGCTGACAACTTGGCAGAGCTGGGTGAACTGGTTCAAAAGCCGGAAGCCAACGTTATCAAACTGCCGAACATCAGTGCTTCGGTTCCTCAGCTGCAAGCAGCAATCACTGAGCTGCAGGAAAAGGGCTACGACGTTCCTACTTATCCTGAAGAAGCAACCACCGACGCTGAAAAAGAGCTGCAAGCCCGTTACGCCAAATGTCTCGGTTCTGCCGTTAACCCGGTTCTGCGTGAAGGTAACTCTGACCGTCGCGCAGCTGCTTCGGTTAAGAAATTCGCTCAGAAAAATCCACACCGTATGATGCAGGACTGGCCAGCTCCGGGCACCTCTCAGTGCCGCGTTGCTCACATGGACCATGGCGATTTCTACGAGACCGAGAAATCGGTCACCATGGACAAGGCTGACACCGTCAAGATTCAGTTCGTGGACGCTGCCGGTAATGTCACCGTGAAAAAAGAGGGCTTGGCTCTATTGGAAGGCGAAATCCTCGACAGCTCGGTGATGAAAGTTGCTGCACTGCAAGAGTTCTACGCTAAGACGGCACAAGAGGCCAAAGAGAAGGGCGTACTGCTCTCCCTGCACCTCAAAGCAACCATGATGAAGATCTCTGATCCGATCATGTTCGGTCACTGCGTCAAGGTTTACTTCAAGGATGCGCTTGAGAAGCACGCTGAGGCCCTGAAGTCAATTGGTGCCAACCCGAACTACGGTATGGCCGACATCCTCGCCAAGCTCAACAAGCTTCCGGCCGACAAGAAAGCCGAGATCGAAGCTGACATCAACGCCTGCTACAAGACCGGCCCGGCCCTGGCCATGGTCGACTCCCGCAAGAACATCACCAACCTGCACGTGCCGAACGACGTCATCGTTGATGCTTCGATGCCGAACGTTGTCCGTGACGGCGGCCGCATGTGGAACCTGCAGGACGAACTGCAGGATACCATCGCCATGGTTCCTGACCGCTGCTACGCCACCATGTACCGCGAGATCTGTGAAGACGCCAACCGCAACGGCCAGTTCAACCC
>JAPHSA010000176.1 GCA_026193235.1 Deltaproteobacteria bacterium
CAGGGTGACGAAATCTGGCTTAGTGGGGACAACCTGACCCAGAGTATCTCACTGCGGGTACGCAAATCGCTGGAATAGGTCAGCCACCTCAAGCGCATAAAAGTCACCATATCCGCTTGATTATATCATCTGCGGCAAAGTACACTCCCCTTGAGCCATTAAGCAAAAGCAGCAAAAACTGACTGAGAATCCAGGTTATGACCAATCAACAGACATCAAAACCGGTCCCGATCTATCTGACCCCCGCCTGTGCACGAAGATTAAGGGCTGAGCTGAAAGAGACCCTCTACCAGCTACGACCCGAGATGGTTAAAACTGCGGCCTGGGCTGCAAGCAACGGTGACCGGAGTGAAAATGCCGATTACCACTATGCCAAAAGGAAGCTCAGACAGTATGATGGCCGCATCCGTTTTCTGACCAAACGTCTCGAGGAGGCAACGATCGTTGACCCGGTCGAGCAGCAGAAAATCGCCAATGGCAGAGTGCTGTTCGGTAGCACTGTCACCGTTGAAAATGAGGCTGGGGAAGAGAGAGTTTTCCGTATTGTCGGCCCGGATGAACTGGATGCTTCACGCGGCTACGTGAGCTGGGTCTCGCCAATTGGCCGCGCCCTGCTCGGCTCATCAGCAGGGGATCTGGTTTCATTTACAACTCCCAGCGGCCAGAGCGAACTCGAAATCATCAAGGTCGAATACAAAGACCTTGAATAATTCACTTTTACTGGAGAGTAGCAGCTATGGAACTCGACCTGGACAGACTGAGTAATCTGATCAAAAAAAGAACCGCTGAAATAGAAAGCAGCGTTGCCGGAACCGGATATCTACCCAGAACAGTGATCGGTGTCGGCACTTTTTTGCTTGATAATGAAGGTGATATCGATTTGCTGACGGCAAAACAGCAGGTCACCTTCGAAAGATTTCTTAAACCACTCCTGGAAAAGCCTGACCGATCTTAAACAAGGGAGCAACGGGTGAGCAGTCTCGAAATTTCAGACAGTATCATAATCCCAAAAGACGAAATTGAGTTCACCGCCGTCCGCTCTCAAGGTGCGGGCGGACAACATGTCAACAAGGTGGCAACCGGGATCCACCTGCGCTTTGACATTGTTCATTCAACCCTGCCCGACAACCTTAAGCAGCGGCTGCTGCAACTGGCGGATCACCGGATCAATAAAGACGGCATCCTCATCATCAAATCGCAGAGGAGTCGCAGCCAGGAACAGAATAAAAACAACGCCCTTGAAACCCTCATAGAACTGATTCAAGCAGCTCTGGTTGAACCTAAAGCACGCAGAAAAACCAGACCGAGTAAAGGTTCCATCACCCGCCGGATTGAGCGCAAAAAAATCCATGGCAAAATCAAGGAGTTGCGCCAGAGAATCCCTCATTGAAGACAACCGAACTTGGCTTTAACCAGGCTGCAATCTGGTATAGTGTTCTACCTGTCTCAAACCAATAATTCAGCGAGGTCATCATGGCGGAGATCCCCCATCATCTGGATGAAGAAGAACTTCAGGACTGGCTTGATGCCCTAGATGGTCTGAGCCGTGAGCGCCGAGACGAAGGGGTTCGAGAGATTCTGCGCACATTACAGAGCCATGCTTTGAATAAAGGGATTCAGCTCAATTAAGCGACCCTGAACACCCCCTCTTATTCGCCTTGCAATAATTTTCTCACGCGTTTCTTTCACATTTCAAATGGCAAAACCATCAAAGAGAGACAAAATCACTTTGCGTTGATTCTTAGATGTGGTAAATTAATAAACTCTTTTAATTACTGCGGTGCGTAGGGAAATGTCACAAGCCACCTATCTCATAGTCGAACAGCAGCTGAAGCCACCTGAGAATCTCCCCGAGGTTCTAAAGGAGTTGTCCCAGAAGCATCAGCTCGACATTTACCAGTGTCGCCAACGGCTGGTCGGTCGGGGCCTGTCACTGTTGACGCGCGGCGAAACCGAGCCCCTTGGAAAAGTCTCTAAAGTTTTAAAAGACGCCGGATATTTCCATTGGGTGGTCTCCCCGAGCAAGCCTGGCTTTGTCCCGCACAGAATCCGAAGTCTTGAGATCCAGTCAGACCATATTATCTTCAACTGTCAGAAAAAAACGGTTGTTTTTCCAAAAAATTCTACAATCCTGGCTGTATTTGCTGAGACCTCCGGCGAACTGGCGGATAAGAGCGTTAAACAACTACTCTCCAGCCACGCCTATCGTGGAATGGATGATATCCGTCATCTGGAAGACACCAAAATCCACAAAACCATCCTGCAGGGGAAACCGGTGCTTGATCTCTACCTGCTTGATGATAAAAGCCAGGTTGCCGATGCGGTCCGTATCTTCCCTGGAAAATTTGATCCGAAAGGTCTGGGGGAGCAGGCATCGGTCAGCAGCAAACAGAACCTGGCCCTGGTCCTGAGACTGGCAGAAGAGTATGCCAAAGACTTTCACCTTTTCACTGATTTCGGCCTGGTTAATTTACCCGGCTGCACTCTGCGAAGGGAAGACCCGGACAACCCGCAGACCCAACGCCAGAACCTGATCAGCCTGGCACGTTATGGTTGGCTCATGACCGACCTGCTGCGGACTGGCGCTGTCAATCCGCCACAGCAGGAGAAAGAAAAGGATTTCAGCGGAGCAGTCACCGCAGCAATGCTGATGCAGAACCCGCTACTTGCTGGCGCAGGACAATTGAACGAAATGCTTCCGATTGCCAAAGAAATCAGCACAGAAATTGACAAAGCATCCGCCATTGAAGAAAAAACCATCGCTCAATCTCCAGACACAGCAGATCCGGGGCTGCCCGCTCCACCACCGGCCCAATCAACTGCCAACTGGACTAAGCCCGGGTTTTGGATCGGCACTGGTGGAAGCCTTGGCGTCATGGCGTTCTTCATGCTGTTCGATTTCGGTGACAATCAATTTTTGAATAAAGCTGCCTATCATGCTTTTGCCACGGGAGCGATCCCTCTGACGCTGGCCGGTTTTACGTTCTGTTCAGCCTTTTATTTTTTACGCATGAAACGCCAGATTGAAAATACCCCGACCAGCAAGGTGCGCTCGGTGGCCATGGGTATGGTTGAAGTCAAGGGCCAGGCTTTGCGCAAATTTGCCCTGGTATCACCACTGTCACAGAGCCCCTGTGTCTTCTATCGCTTGACCAAATATCGCCGTGAAAAAAACAATCAATGGAAAGTCAACAGTGTCAGTAGCAGCGCTAATGTTCCTTTTCTGCTGGAAGATGAGACCGGCCGAGTTGAAATTGACCCGGCTGGCTGCCGCGTCAGTGCCGGAACCAGACAGGAAGGAACTCCGGGGCAAGTTGGCCTGACACGCTTGAGTGATAAGAGCGACGACAAATGGGTTGAGGAAACGATTGTCGAAGGCACACTCCTCTATGTGCTTGGTGCTGCCTCAGTAAAACCTTCCACAGGCCCAATCTTGACAGAACAAAAGACCGAAGCCTTGCGTGAATTGAAACGCAACCCACAGAAACTGCAACAGTTTGATCAGGACGGTGACGGCAAAATCGGTGCAGATGAATGGGATAACGCACGTGCGGCAGTTGAACAAAAGCTTATCCGGGCATCCCTGAACGCCAAGTCGGAACGCAAAAAGCAGGAAGAACATATTGTTATTGGCAAAGCAAAGGGGCGCCCGCTGATCATCAGCGAAACCCATTCAGAAGACCACCTGACAGCTCGCTACCTGCTTTACAGTATTCCGCTCTTCTTCGTTGCTGCAATCGCGACCGGTGGAGCCATCTACTTATTGATCAACTATTTGAAATAACAACATTTCGCGGTGAAAAGGAGATTTATTATGGCTGGTTGGATTTCCCTGGGAATTATTCTACTGGTACTGCTCGGAATCATTTTCTACATCATCATGATTTACAATGGTTTTGTCGCCCTGAAGAACAATATCAACCAGGACTGGAGCAATATCGATGTTCTGCTCAAGCAACGGTATGATGAGCTACCGAAATTGATCAAAGTCTGCGAAGGCTATATGCAGCATGAGCAGAAAACGCTGGAAGCGGTTGTCAAAGCCCGCTCCATGGTCAATTCTGCCCGCAGTGATGATCAGAAGCTGCAAGCACAGAATGCGCTGACCGACACCTTGAAATCGCTATTTATGGTGGTCGAACGCTATCCCGATCTGAAAGCTGATGCCGGATTCAGGCAACTCAGCAACCGAATTTCCGAAATTGAAGATCAGATTGCCGACCGCCGTGAGCTCTATAATGCTTCGGTGACCATCTACAATACCCGATTGGATCAATTTCCCGATGTCCTTATCGCCAGAGCCTTCAATTTCGGCAGTCGTGCTCTGTGGAAAATCGACCCGGCACACCGGCAGGATGTTGAGGTCAGTTTTCAGCACAGCTGAAACCGCTAAATTAATGGTTTCAGTTGGTCGATAAGCTCCCTGCTTCCGCTGGTCCCGGACGGACCAGACATTGTCGCTCCATGGATGGAATCTGACAGAGGACCTTTATATTCATGGCGCTCAATCATTACCTGCTGCTCGGGATACCACCCGAGGCCAACCACAGGCACATCAAAGCAGCCTACCGCAGTTTGGCTAAACGCTTCCATCCCGATAGAAATAAAGGGTCAGAGACCGCGGCCGAGCTGTTCCGGCAAGTCAATCTTGCCTATCGTGTCTTGTCCAATCCCAAGCTGCGTGAACTTTACGATAAAAAACTGGCCCTGCAGTCCGCGCCAGGCCAGGCCAGCAAATCTGCACCAATCTCTCCGGCAGAAAATGACCCGCAGAAGTTCAAAAAATTCATCAACTCTCTTTTAGACGCATTATTCGGCCCGCTGAATGAGCAAGCAGGTCAGGCGCGCAAACAGTCTGAAAATACCGTCAGAAAACATAAGCGGCGCGCTAACAAACCGGATTTTAATTTTTATTATCACCTGGCTACCGAAAAAGAGAACGCAGCCTATCAATGTGGTGAAGATGGAGTTTTCCGCCGCGCCAGAACACAAAAAAAGCCCCCGACAAAACAGAAATTTCGCTAGAAGGCAAAAGAACCTACCCTCCCTGGAATGCCTGTAACCAGGCCTCAAAGCGTTCTTTAGGGCTCTTGGATAAAACTCGACTGAAGACATCTTTGTCGCAGAGGTACAGGCAGTGCCGAATTGAAGTGTAGGGGCTGAAAGTGCTGTCAGGATTTGCTGCGATAAAATCATCGCGATACTCTCTAACGGTTTTCAGCTTCTCATTCAGGCATTTGTGCAGGTCCGCTTTCTGAAATTGGCTGTCCATTTTCAGAATATTATGGACGAAGTCATCAACTTTATAGTCTTCGAATTCAAAATCTCTGAAAAAATGCCCGGCAACACGAAGGAAGTTAAAAGCGTTGATGGTTTTTTCACTGGACACAGGTGAATATTGATCTGCATCCTCCCCGCTTCCCTCAGGAAGATCGCTGATCGGAGCTGTCGTCTCCTGTTGCATTAGCGCCGTTGTCGCGTTACGGATCTCTTTGAATTCACGGTCAGCCAGTTCAAACAGGGCGGAAAGAACATTGATTCTACGTTTGAGGTCATTGGGGATTGATTTTTTATATTTAATTTTGTGGTCCAGAACACTCCAGGCATCCTGAATTAATGATCGGATCTGTACTTCGAAGGGATATTCTGCATATTGCTGGTACTTAGAAAGGATAGCCATCTGATCGTTCAGAGCAAGATCCATGTGCAGACCTTTATAGCCAAACGAGCCTTCGGTACTCTCTACGGCTGAAATTTTGTCGGTGACATCTATCACCTTGAAGCGCTGCTTCAGAATCTCGGAAACCCCGGCAATCTGGTCTTCATAGAGACAAATAATTCTGATTCCTATGAGGTCAGAAAGGTAGTCTTTGATCGCGTAGGATTGTTCGCTTGCTTCCAGTTTGTTCTGGTATTTGCGGTGAAATTTTTTGATGCACTCCTCTTTGTCCTTAACCCGCCCTTCGATTTTCGTTACCTCGCCGATATCGGACTCCCGGAGCAACGTACCGATAATAGAGAGATAGCATTTCATGGCATTTTCGAAGAGTTTTTGCTTGCTGTCGTAGAATGCCCTGAAAGCGTCTTTTTCCTTATTAAAATCCAGAGAAGCCAAGAGAAACTCCTTATCAAATTAATAGGTCCTGTGCCTATTATACCATTTGAAAGTCCTCTTCATCGCTACGGATGGGTTTTTGATTCTTCTTCCACTTCGCTCTGAAAGACTCCATCCCCCACGGTTACTTGCTGCTCTTCCTTGGGCTTTTGAGTGCGATAACCTGGTTTCGCCAGAATTTCCAAATAAAAGGATTCGAGTTGCTCAGCTTCGGCCAGAGAAATGGATTTATTAATGGCCGACAAATGAATAATCTCAGCACTTGCTTCATCAACTCCATAGCGGCAGTCAAAATCCCAAAAATCTGCACCCGGGGGGAGGGTCTTCCCACGTTCTCTTTTTACGTATTTTTTAACTTCGTATTTGATGGCTTCAACAAGCCTTGGACCTTTGATCTTTGGATGAGTCATTTTAAACGTTTTTTTCACAGCGAGCCCCTATGATCAGAATGTTAAGACTTACAGTTGCCCAGAACTTACTTGCTTTATCCACGCCACATAGTCCATGGGATGTCATTAGCGTTGGTACTATGGGTGAACTTTGTTTTGCAGGTCGTGCACTGGTAATCTTGTTCCTCAAATCTTTGCGGTTTTTTTCCCCCAAAGATACGGCGATCATCTACTGGGATTAAGTTTTCATGTGGTTTACTATTCCGTGATTTTTTCGCTTGTTCTTCACACAGGCTACAAGCTTTCATTTTTACCTCTCTACAGCTGATTCCTGGCTATCAGGGCCAAAAATATCATATTTTTTGCTATATGCGGGGCGACCTGGCTCCCGTCACTTCACCATCAACACTGTTACCTGTTTTACGCGCGAGCGAGTAAAAGGTCTGTTATAAGGTCACGTCTGAAAACAATAGAAATTTCTTAATCGCTTGTATAAAAAAAGAACCGGTGATAAAGCCGGAACGATTAAAAGAATGGATATCGCAGTATTGAAGAGGTCATTGACGTCAATGGAGGCTCCACTCGGTGCAACCGAAATAACATGAAGTGCAGGTCAGAGTACAATAGCCCAATGCAACAGTCAAACCAAATGCAGTTGAGCATGGATCCGGCCTCGAGGAGAGAAGACTAGGTTTTCACAACCTCGCCTACAACTCTGAAATAGCTTTCCACTTTAAAAAATCGGAGGCAATTCATCGCAGATGTGTTTTTAGAAAACAACATTTTATTGACTGGAACGAAAACATGCGGTAAAAGTTTGGTGTGTGGTCACAATGTGATCACCAATGACCCGACGCCACCCCCCCTCCGGCGTCGGGTCTTTTTATTCTTATTTTCCACAATCCGATACATCATCCTCAGAAGGGGCTGCGCCCATGGCCCTTGGCATACACGCCTTTCAATCCGTAATAACCTTGGAACAGAAGTTTTCTTTCCTGGTCAAATATTTAACTGAAGAGCGGGGTCAATCGGTGCCGCTTCGGGTTGGATCCAGCTATGGTCACTTCAGGCGAAAGTGCTATTACCGATGACGTAAATCAGGCCGTCGACCTGATGCTACTGGACAAGTTTATTGGATGGGGGTTGACGAGCTCCAAACTTACCAAAAATTCAAAGAGAAAAATCGAAATCAAAAAACCCTTATCGTCAGTGGCTTTTCTGAAAGTGAAAAGGTTAACAAAACACTTTTATCTGGATCAGCAGTTTCTTAAAACATTCCTGCACATTGAGTCAAATTGCAGCTGTGCTAAAAACACCCTAGCTGACCAAACAATCCGGTATTAATAGTACAGAGTCGCTCAGTTTATGGGGAACATCTCAGGAGTTGCGTGTCAACTTCTGCTTCCATTGCAATATGTGCCTTGAACGGCGGCTGAAGTGTAAAGAGCAGATGACTGGATTTTTATCTCCTGCTCTTCCATTGACTAATCTACAGATCCACTTACTCAACATCGTTACTACCCTTAATCATAAAAAAATTATCTCAAAAGCATAGGCATGATAATCCTGGTCAATTGGTCAGTCAACTTATTTATCTGCCACCCAGTTGCTCTCTAATTCAAGGAAGCTCAATGGCCTTTTCAAGCGGTTTTTAGCTAGAGAAGCCAAGCGGAGTGACAAAACACCTTAATTCCTTAAAAGCGTTATCCAACAAGTTGCTGTTTGCCCTTGACTGCGGGTATCATTCGACTATGCTCAATGACCAATAAAGGAGAAATTGATGTCGGAAAATTTTGAACAATTGAAGATGTGTGAATTGCGCGCCCAAGGTTTGCTGGAGGAGATTGACCGCCGTTCAACCCATCCCACCGTAGTTTGTGGAAAATGTGGGGCCAAAGCGAACCACCCAGAGCACCTGCATAACCCCCGCCCCCTGGCAAAAAAGAAAATGGATAATTACTGGGGCTAATGGCGATGGAAAAATTACTGAATTTCTTTGCAGAAAATGATCACTTTGCCCGCCATTGCGGGATTGAACTTCTAGAGGTCGAACAAGGCCGGGCGAAAACCAGAATGGACATTCAACCGTTCCATATGAATGTTGCAAAAACTGTCCACGGTGGGGCGATTTTCACGTTAGCAGATTTCACTTTTGCGGCAGCGGCCAACAGTCAGGGGCGACTGGCAATGGCAATCAATACCTCCATATCTTTTTTCAGGCCAACCCACAGCGGTACCCTTTATGCGGAGGCTGAAGAGCTCTCTGCAAATCATCGTCTGGGGAATTATCAGGTTAGAATCACCGATAATGAACAGCAGTTGGTGGCTCAGTTTCAAGGAACAGCCTACCGTAAACAGGAGCCGCTGCTCGCGGACCAGAAGGTAGGAAAGTAAATGCGCAAATGGTTTGGAAAAAAGAAAGTCGGCCTCGCGCTAGGTGGAGGGGCAGCACGTGGGCTCGCACATATAGGCGTCCTTCAAGCCCTTGAAGCATCAGACATCAAAATTGATCTCATTACCGGGACCAGCATGGGCGCAATTATCGGCGCCATGTACGCAACCAACCCGGACTTAAAACTTTTACATGAAAAGATGATCGCCTACCTTGAAAGTGATATTTTCAAAAATACCCGGCTTGATTTTGTTGTTGACCATAAAAATGACCTTGAGGGCGCGGGACTCTTTTATCGCTTCTCACAACTCGCCCGGAAAAAGATCTTTCATACGATAACCATAACAAGGATCTCCTTGGTTTCCGAGGAGAACCGGGACAAAAGTCTGGGATTTCTCCTCTCTGATATCAATATTGAAGAAACCAAGCTCCCATTTGCAACAGTTGCCCTTGATTTGATCAGCGGCAATGAATTCATCATCAAAAAGGGATCCCTATTAGAAGCCATGGCAGCCACCACTGCCCTACCTGGGATTTTACCGCCAGTCGAATGTCAGGGTATGAAGTTGATTGACGGCGGCTGGATTAATGCGGTTCCGGTTGGCCCGGCAAAAGCTTTGGGTGCAGACATCGTTATTGCTGTGGATGTCGGCAGTGATTTTAGTAAAATTGATCAGCTCGACAGCGGTTTGGATGTTGTTCTCAGAGCAGATGCAGCAACCCGTAACGCCCTGGCTAAGCTGCAAATAAAGCAGGCTGACCTGGCCATTTGCCCGTCGGTTGGCATCAATCACTGGGCCGATTTTGGCCGGGCCGAAGAGATCATTGTCAAAGGCCGTGAAGCAACACTGGAAAAAATGCCGGAAATAAAAAAGATATTAAAAATATAGATAATCAAAATTCACCCCACATAAATTAAGAACTGAAGGAGAATAGAAGAATGATTAACGCCAATGATCTGCGCCGAGGGATTGTTTTCCAACTCGACTCAGCCCCCTGTATTGTTGTTGATGTCAGCTTCCAATCACCAACGGCACGCGGTGGCAATACGCTGGTCAAAACAAAATATCGCAATCTCATAACCGGGCAAATTTCAAACAGCTCTTTCAAGTCGGGAGACCGCTTGGATGAAGCTGATTTCAATCGCCGTAAAGGACAGTTTCTTTATGCCTCTGGTGATCAAGGGGTATTTATGGATCAAGAAAATTACGAGCAGTATGAACTTGGCGGAGACATTTACAATGATATTAAAGGCTACCTGCTGGAAGGTGGTGAAGTCGGTCTGGGGATATTCAATGATCAGGTGGTCACCCTGGAAGTTCCTCAGGTGGTTGAATTGGTCGTAACGGAAACGGCACCGGCCATCAGGAATGCAACTGCAACCGCACAAACCAAAGAAGCTATTCTAGAGACAGGAATTTCGGTTCAGGTACCAGGCTATCTTGAGGCGGGTGAGAAAATCAAGGTAGACACGCGAGAGGGTCGTTTTGTCTCCCGTGCTTAACAACGAATAGAGTCAATTTCAGGTTATTTTTTATGCTCGCCATTGAACAGATCAGAGAACGCCTCATAGAATACCAGCCGAAATCATTACAGCGTGTCGTTCAACGCCATGCCGCTGTGGCCTTGCTGCTGCGAGAAAACAGCGAAGGAACTGAAGTCCTGCTGATTCAACGGGCAGAGCATGAAAAGGACCCCTGGTCAGGTGATCTTGGCTTTCCCGGAGGAAGAATCGAGGATCAGGATGTCAGTCCACGTGCTGCGGCCGAACGGGAAACCTGGGAAGAAGTTGGCCTCTGCCTAAGCAAAGAAAGCTATCTGGGACAGAGTGATGACCTGGCCGGAGCCTATCTCTCTGTGCGTATCTCCTGCTTCGTATATCAGGTTAATAATGATGCCCAGTTCAAGCTGAATGGCGAGGTTGTCGATCTCTTCTGGATCCCCTTGAAAACCTTGCTCGAACCGGAGCGCAACCGGATGACAAATTTTTTATACCGAGGAAGCAATCGTGAACATCCGGTGGTGGATCTCAGTGAATGGAGCCAGCGGCCGCTCTGGGGCATCACTTACCGCTTACTGGACAACTTTCTTAATCTCTTTGATCTCTCCTTTAGCCATCCAGAAACCTTTTAACCTGCGAAAGAATAATAGATGAAAATCTGGGTTGATGCCGATGCCTGTCCTGCAGTGATTAAAGAAATTCTTTTCAAAGCAGCACAACGAACCGGTCGACAACTGACTCTGGTGGCGAACCATGCCATGAGCATTCCACGATCCCCGTTGATTCATTTTGTCCAGGTGGGGTCTGGCTCCGATGTCGCAGACAATGAAATTGTCGAAAGACTCGAAAGTGGCGACCTGATTATCACCGCTGATATTCCTTTGGCCGCACAGGTTGTTGAAAAAGGTGGATATGCGCTGAATCCGCGAGGGGAACTGTACTCGGAAGAAAACATCAGAGAGCGTCTGAACATAAGGGATTTTATGGACTCATTGCGCTCTTCCGGCATAGAAACCGGTGGTCCGGACAGCTTAAGCCGCAACGACCGCAACCGCTTTGCCAGTCAGCTCGACAAAATTTTGCAGCAGCATGCCAATTAACCGAGTGAGGCGATAAACTCCTCAACCAAGCCAAAATATTCAGGCGCATTGACGTACATGATGTCATTGTGACTTCCCTGCGGAAATATTTTCAGGGTTTTTATGCCTGGTGCCCAATCATACAACCGTTGTCCATGACTGACATCGACCAGCCCGTCATTTTGAGTATGTAACACCAACACCGGGCCAGGATATTGGGCCAGTTTTTTCTGGTGATTTAATTGCCTTTCAACTTCTGCATGAAGAACTTCTGCACTGACCCCAACCTCCCTAGGTTCGATCCGCAACAAAAGTCGCTCAAGAACATCAGCGACACCACTTTCCAGAATCAGCCCCGCAGCCTCGGGGAATTTTGCCGCCGCTTCAAGGGCGAAAATCGAGCCCACACTGCGGCCGAAAAAAATCAAATCGCCAGCCGGTCGGTTTAAGGATTTAACCGTCGGCACAACATCTTCAAGCATCTTGCCCAACTGCGGCTGTCCCGATGATTGCCCGTAACCTCGCAGCTCAGCGAGAAAGCAATTACAGCCCATCTGATGAATAAGCCTGACAAAATCACCTTGCCAATCGTCGACAATTTCACCGTTCCCATGAAAATGAAGCAGAGTCTTCGCTGCCGGATCAAGCTCATGGTAACTGCAGGCTAAATGAGCATCTCCACAATCGACCCAGAAAAGATCAGTCAAAGCCCCTGCCCGCGGGAAGAAATAACGTTCACTGATCAGCGGATGATCGAGAATATTTGACATAATTTTAATCTCCATGGGAAAAACAGCTTCGTCGATTTTAGCAGACAACTTCAACGGCTGCATACCACCGGAATCACATAAGCGGAACAAGATGATGACTTTTCCCCAAAATCGCTTAAGATTAAGTCTAGTCCTGCTCGATAGCTAAGGATCTTTTGGCACTAATCAAAGTGAGGTCAAGGATGAAGATTCATGCAATTGTCTTGAAGTTATTATTCTCTCTGGGAATCCTATTCTGCCTGTCCGGGTGCCTTATCTCAGCCCAGGGTAATCGCGCTAAAGTGGTCATCGCTGATGATGTCCCGTCGCATACAGGGGCACACAAATCTGGACCACCTGCACACGCAAAAGCCCATGGTCATCGAGCAAAGTATCGCTATCATTACTATCCCAACTCGGGTGTTTATTTTGATACGGGCCGCAGTGTTTATTTCTACCTCGATTCCTCGGGGGCCTGGAGAATGACTGTTTCGTTGCCTCAATCATTGAGTGTTCACCTGGGTAATAATGTCACTATAGAGATGGATACCGACCGTCCCTACACTCATTACCACGAGCACAAGAAAAAATATCCGGGCAAAAAAAGCAAAAAATCCAAATGGGATTAAGGCAAGATCAGGAAAAAGGCTTAGGTTTTGTAGCCACTGATATCAGATAGTTAAAAGAAGAAAGCATCCATAACCATTGACATTCAATTTCCCGAATATTACGATGTTAAAATTTTAAGCGCACACACCAATTGATAAGGGGACACCATGTCAGACGTACAAATCTACAGAAACAGTTCGGAAAAACCGCTTGACGTTTTTCTCGCAGACTTCACCAAAGAAATTGAAGCCGAAGGGTTCAGTATTCATCATCTTGACAAGTCGGATCTGGTCAAATTCTATCGCGATTTAGGCGTTCAGATGCCTGAAAACTACAATCATGTCATGCTGCAGATCTGTAAGCCGGAAAATTCTGGAAAAGCCCTCCCGGCCAACCCGGAGCGGAGTGTTTTTGTCCAGAAATTCTTTTTTATTTACAGCAAAAACAACAAAACAGAAATCCGCTTTCTCGGTTATTCAGCAAAGCTGATTGGCGACCTTTTAGGCCATAATGAATTCGAAAAAGGGCCCTCGGATGATATGTTTGCGGAGCGGATGCAGGGAACTTTTGCAACCATGGATAAGATTGTCAAAGCCGCAATTTAAAAACAGGGGACATTACCAACGAACCAAGAGGCTAACTGAGTAATCAGCCAGCCTCTTGGTTTTTATACTCAATTAACTCGATTATTCAATTTTCTTCTATGAGGGGATCAGAAAAATTCCTTTTGATCACCCTAGGCTGGACACCTAAGGTACAAAAAAAACCATCGAGGCAATCATAAATTTTGAAAAAACTCTCCATCACAATATGTTCATCACTGGTATGCTGTGACTTTTCACCCTCAGCGCCCCAGACGACACCAGGGATACGAAGATCACTTAGGAAACGGGCATCTGAAGCCCCATGCTCAAATCCAGTCACAGCACCTTCTGAATGCCGAATAAGCAAATCAAGATAGTGCGAAACGCCACCATCAAATACCGGGGCCAGCGCCGTAACGACAACCCTGGAAGACACCACACTTCGTATAGCAGTAAGCAATTCTTTCGGATCACTGTCCTCAGTATAACGGATATCCAGTGAAGCATTTGCTTGTCCGGGGACGACATTTGTAGAACCGTTACCGGCATGGCAATTGGTCAAAACCAGTGTGTTGTGCCAATGGTTCGGCGTCTCTTGGCGAAATAGATTCTGGATCTCACGATAATCTTCTAACAGAAGATCAAAAGCATTTTCACCCAGCCAGGGCCGCGCTGAGTGGACAGCTTTACCGGTCACTTCTAGCTGCAACTGGAGAATCCCTTTCCCCCTGGTAACAATTTTCTTTGGATTCCCCCCATCAATGGCAATAAAAAAATCTATCGCTATATCCTTACAGAGGGCCCCAACTCCGCAAAAGCCGCCGACCTCTTCGTCTCCTGTCAGCAACAATCCAAAAGGCATAGCGCCTTGATCAAGCCCTTGTGCTCGCAGTTGTTGCAGATGTTCCCGGAACAAAATCATTGAAAGAGCGACTCCATATTTATCATCAATCGCTCCCCTGCCGTACAAACACCCCGCCTTTTCAAACGGTTCAAAAAGGTTTTCATTATCTACTTCAACAACGTCAAAGTGGCACAACAACAAAACGGGTGCAGAGTTAGGCCGCGGCAATACAGTGAGAGAGGGTACCCCTTCATTCACAACCAGTTGATGATCAATGTCATATTGCTTCAACCATTGGCTGATAAATATCGCGCATCGATGAATGTCTTGCGGACGAGAACAGGTTGAAGGAATTCGTATCAATTCCTTTGTCAGTTCAAGCAGTTCTCTTTGCAAAAAGTGCTCTGGCAAACTTAACTCCTTTGTATCCAGATCATGATTCTAAGCGCATCAAAAAAGCCGAAGTTCTGGACATACCTTAATTTTCGCGATTCAATTTCTACGTTCATACGATTTTTTTAAGCAGGGTGCGCTAGTATCAGTGCCACCTGCATAAGTCAGTAAAAGGAGAACAGATGAACAATATACTCATCTTACCCGAGAACAAAGATAGCATATTTGTGCGTCCATGAAAGCAGGCCATTCACCGACAGCCGCCCTAGATAGTCACGAGCATGAACGGACAACTCCGCTGAATTGATCTCGCCAGAAGTCTAATCTTTGGGTCTTGGTTTTCGAGCTCCTAACGAGGTACTCTGTAATCTGTCTTTCGTGGCACTCGATAGTTGAAATCGCGCACAAGAATACGATCTAAGAAAAGAGCAATAATTATGAGCTACGTCTATCTAAACGGTGAGTTTGTCAAAAGTGCTGAAGCCATGATCTCGGTTTTCGATCAGGGATTTTTGTATGGTGACGGTATTTTTGAAAGCTTTCGTTCCGTTGGGAAGAACCTCTACCAGTTTGCCCAACACTACCAGCGGCTTGTTCAATCAGCTAAAGCATTGAACTACCCGGTGACCTGTACACAGCTTGATCTGGAAGCGATCCTCATGGAGTTGCGCGAAAGGAACAACCTCAACAACGCCTATTACCGCATTACCATCACCAGAGGAAAGGGGGAAATCGGTTTCCAACGTGATCTGGGAAATGAGCTTACCTGTTTGGTGATGGGGAGGGAGTTTAAGGGTTTCAACGGTGACAGTTACGAAAAGGGTATCCAACTACGCGTTGCACAAACCCGGAGAAATGCTCCCGAAGCAATCAATCCAAAAATCAAATCGATCAGTAACCTCAACAGTCTTTTGGGAAAAATCGAGGCCAAGGCGGCGAACGTCTTTGAGGTGATCATGCTCAACAACAAAGAGCATATCTGTGAAGGTGCTTCCTCAAATATCTTCTGGATCAAAAACCAATGGGTTTTTACCCCAGATGCCTCGACCGGAATACTCGAAGGGGTTACCCGATCAACGATCATGAGGCTGTGCGAAGAAAAATTGAACTTACGCGTGATAACCGGCGAATTTAAGCTTCAGGATCTCAAGTTTGCTGATGAAGTTTTCATAACCTCCACATCACTGGAAGTCATGCCGGTGGTGAAGGTTGATGATTTTACCATTAATCAGGGAAAGGTCGGTCAAATTGCCCGCCGCTTGCGCGAGGAATTACACCGGGATATGGGAAAAGCGGTTTAGTTCTCCGCAACGCAAACGGAATTCTTTGCGCTGCTGCCCGTGGATTAACCGCAAGACCCTGGTATGTTGATTATTTTTCAGCCAGGATAACAACTTCGGAAGTTGGATATCGGATCTTCCCCCGCTAAAGTAGACATCTCAACCTAACCAGGAGGTGTCACATGCCGAAAGCCATAGGGCCAAGAAAGATTTACCGTTACGACCCGGAATTCAATTTGTAAACACAAAAGGCTCACTCTAAAAGCGATAAGCTGCGATACTCTAGCCCCTATTTGAGCAGTTTTCCAATAATTTCCCGATATTTTTTTTCTATGACGTGACGTTTCTTTTTGAGGGTATTGGTGAGTTCATCTCCCATTTTGAACTCTTTATCCAGAAAATGGATATTCTGCAGCCTTTCAAATGGCTTGAAGCCTTGCTTTGGATGCAGCAAGCGATTCATTTCAGCTTTGACCCGATCCAGAACCTGTTTATCTTTGAGCAGAGCCTCTGTCGACTCAACACTGTGCTCGAACTTGCTGCTGACAAAATGGCGCAACTGCTCAAAGTCCGGGACAATCAACGCGCCAAGCCCCTTTTTGTCCTGCCCCACCAGAACGGCATCACTGACAAAAGGGAGCTTCGTCAAAGTTGACTCAATCCGGCTGGGATCAATGTTTTCACCACTGGCGAGAACAATGATCTCTTTAGATCGCCCGGTAATAACTAGCTCCCCTGACAGCGTCAGTTTGCCCAGATCACCCGTCTTGAAAAAGCCATCCGGGGTAAAAGCTCTGCGATTTTCTTCAGCGTCGTTGTAATACCCGGAAAACACCTGTTCACCACGCACCTGGATTTCACCCGCTTGTCCTGGTCCCAGTTCATGCTCTGCTTCATCAACAATCCGTAGTTCAGTATTTTTGGCTGGTGGCCCCAAGGTCCCGAAGATATCACAGTCGAGGGCCCGCCCGGCAATGGCAGGGGCACATTCCGTCATGCCATAAGCATTGACAATCCGGATACCGACAGCATCAATCCACTCTTCCAGATAAGGGGGCAAGCCGCCGCCGCCACTGATGGCCATACGTAAATGGCCGCCGAATTTTTCTTGAACGGCGAGTAGCTTCTTTTTTGCCAGGCGATTGGGTACAGCAAGCAATCCCAAAAGAACTGTTGCTCTAACCTTTTGTCCCCACCGTAGCAGCAGAAAAACCTTTTTAAAGGTTGGCAGCTGATTAAGTAAAACTCTTTTCTGTTTATTATAGCGTGCTGAAATTTTCACCAGAGCCATAAACAACCGGGCTTTCCGCGGGCTCTGTTTCTCCAGCGCCTGATTGATTTTACTGTACATTGACTCCCACAGGCGCGGGACAGTCGCGACCAGAGTTGGTTGATATCTTTCCAGATCGTCGGCAAAGGTTTTGACCGATGAATAGACGGTGCAGCAACCCTTTGAGAGGGCAAGATACTCGGCAGCACGTTCAAAAATATGCCAGCTCGGTAAAATCGATACCCAACGATCTGTTTCGCGCAAGGCGATCATTCCAGGAAGGGTGCGAACATTGTACATGATGTTACGATGCGTCAGGACAACGCCCTTAGGCGTCCCGGTTGTCCCGGAAGTGTAAATAATTGTAAAAGGGTCATCCAGAGTCAACGCGTAACGCTGAGCAATAAAACCATCTCTATCTTCCGGGGTAAGTGTCCGGCCTTTAAGGATATCATTGTAACTGTAGGTATGATCGAACCATCTGTGTGTCTTATCCGCAACTATGACAAAAATTGCCTTGAGACGCTTCATTTTTTTCAGCATCTCTTCATGGGCCTTGAGCAACTGCTCAGTTTCGATAATCAGAAATTCGCACTCAGCATGTTCGAGAATAAATTCCAGTTCACGAGTTGGAGTGTCACTCCCCCGAGGCACACTGATGGCACCAAGAGACAGGAGTGCAAAATCAGTGACAATCCAGGCGTAACGATTATCAGAGAGCAGCATCACCTTGCTGTCTTTGCCTATTTTCCGTTGTGTGAAAGCCTTGGCAAGGATAAGCGCGTCATCGAATAATTTTGCGTAACTGACTTCGAATTCAGAATTGGCCGAGCGGTAAGTGAAAGCAATACGCTCAGCATATTCGAGACTGCTGTTGAGTAGCATATCGTACAGAGTGCTCTGCGGTGGAATGGTTGCAGCCATTGATACGCCTTCACTGGACGATGCCCCCGGATGGTGTCCATTTTTTGAAAATGGTTAATGTGCGTTTTCAATCAAAGCAATCTGAACGGTACATCATTGCTAACCGCCCGCGACTGGCAAGGCAATCGGGGCAGAGCTCACCTTCATCCCGGTAATCCTCTTTTGCCAACATCTGGCCGGCTAGTTGAGCAGGATCGGTCAAGATTTGCTCCGGATCGAATTCTTTCAGGCACATGCGACAATTTTTCACAGCCGGTAGCGCTCCCGCACCAACGCAGCCATAGCGGAAAGAAAATCGTCGTTATCGTTGAGCGACGGCGCCCGGCAGAAATTGACAATCCCCTGAGTTGTCGCCAAATCACGATATTCAATGTCGATCTCTTCCAGGGTCTCAATATGATCGGAGACAAAAGATACGGGAACCATCAGCAGAGCTCGATGCCCCGCAGAGGCCAGTTCACTTATCATCTCATCGGTGCCCGGGGTCATCCATTTTACCGGGCCGCTACGACTCTGATAGGCGATCGACCAATCATAATGACCGACCCGCTGCATCACCTCCTGGACAGTGATTTCAACATGCTGCTGGTAAGGGTCACCGCGATCAATAAACTTTTGTGGCAGGGCATGTGCGGAAAACAGAATTTGAACATCGTCCCGCATGAGGTCATGAAAAGTATCCAGTCCCGCATTAATCCGGTTGGCCAGAGCGTCAAGATAACCCGGCCAATCAAACCATTCTTCAATCAGCTGATACTCCAACTCAGGAAACACTTTAGCTGTTGCCCTTTTAAAATCGTTGACGCTACTCCCGGTTGTCGCGCCGGTATAATGCGGGTACATCGAAACCACGACCGCAGTTTCAATACCAGCCGCCTTGATTTCAGCCAGGACATCCTCCGCTCGCGGGTTCCAATAGCGCATAATCACATAAGGTTCAAAATGTTCTCCCAGGCGTTGAGCAATCCCCGCAGCCTGTTTCTGCGTCCATTCGAGCAACGGTGATTTGCCGCCGATTGCACGGTAATTTTCAACAACTTTTTTTGCCCGGAAATAAGAAATCAATTTGGCAAAAGGTTTCTGCAGCAGCGCTCCTGCCGGCAGTTGAATCAATTCACGGTCACAGAAAAGATTGTAAAGAAAAGGCTCAACCGCTTCCAAGGAATCTGGGCCGCCCATGTTGAGCAGAATCAACGCTGTTGGTTTAGTGTCAGGCATAGAAGGTATCCACAAAAAAGAAAAAGGGACAGGATTTCCCCTGCCCCTCTTATTTTTTAATGCTGTTTATTTTTGACTTAAACGATGTACGCACTCAACCATGTGAATGGCATTTTCCGGTGGAACCGTCGGCAGAATACCATGGCCCAGATTAAAGATAAAACCGGGCCGATCGTCGTTCTCGTTGAGAATCCGCTGGACTTCTTTCTCGATGTAATCTTTGGGTGCGTAGAGCACGGTCGGATCGAGATTGCCCTGCACGGCAATGTCGGGTCCAAGAAGATCACGGGCCTTACCGAGATTGACATGCCAGTCGAGACCGAGGACATCGGCACCAGCTTCTTTAACCAGTTCGAGCATGCCACCGCCACCTTTAACAAAGTAGATAACCGGAACATTGTCACGGTTAAGGCCATCGATCAACTGTTTGACATAAGGCAGGATGTAGCGCTCGTAATCGTGCGGTGCCAGCAAACCACCCCAGGTATCAAAGATCTGGATGGTCTGAGCACCGGCCTCGATCTGCATATTCAGATAACGCCGATCCATCTCGGTAATCTTCTGCATCAGAGCGTCATAGAGGGGGAAATCGGAGTACATCATCTGCTTTAGGCTGGCGAAATCCTTGCTGCCTTTCCCTTCAACCATATAGCAGGCCAGGGTAAAAGGTGCGCCGCCAAAGCCAATCAGTGGGACACGCCCCTCAAAAGCAACCCGCAGGCGCTTGATGATCGCTGGTACATAGGGAACCGCCTCGGCCATATCTTCAGGAACCACTAGGGCATCAACATCCGCTGCCGTACGTACAGGGTTTTCAAACACCGGCCCGGGCACAAAATCAAGATTCATCCCCATCGGCTCGATTGGGGTCAGAATGTCTGAAAATAAAATAGCCGCATCAGCATTCAGAATATCGATCGGCTGGATCGTCACTTCCGCAGCGCGAGCGGGGTCTTTGCACAGGTCAAGGAAGGTTCCTCCACCCTGGGCGCGAACTGCTTTATACTGGGGCAAATAGCGTCCGGCCTGACGCATTAGCCAGACCGGGACCCGGTCAACAGGTTGGCACCAACAGGCTTTGAGAAAATTGTATTCAGTGGTCATTTATGAGGTCTCCTGTGAAATTTCCTTTAATGCTCGAACCCTAACGAGATCCAGCATGGTTATCAGCTTGAAATATTCTCCGCAGCTTCCTTCGCGAGTCTTTTCTGTGTCCGCTTCGGAATGTAACTGCAAAAGGGCTCTTCAGCCATGTAGTCGCCGTAGACAGCGTCAGCTCTGGCACGACAGCCGCCACAGACATTGATAAATTCACATTCCCCGCACTTGCCAGTGTATTTACTGAAATCGCGCAGATCATTGAAAACTTTGGAGTTGAACCAGAGTTCTTTAAAGGGGATCTGTTTGACATTACCGACGGATGAATGGAAATAGGAACAGGGTTTAAGATTACCAAAGCAGTCAATCAGGCAGATTGTCTGGGCAGCGATACAGCCCTTGCCACCACCAGTGGAAAAAGTCAGACTCCGGCGCTTGAAATCAACCCCTTCAGCTTTGGCCATCTGCGGAACAATCCGGTAATAATGCGGCGCACATGTTGGGCGCATAAGGATATCATCCTCATTTTTTTCCTGCTCATAATGCCAGGCGAGAATTTCTTCGTAATCCTCTGCGGAGATCAACTCACTCATAATATCTTCTCCACGGCCCGTTGGTACGATCATAAACATGTACCAGGCCGTTGCTCCCAGCCCCTTGGCAACCTTGAAGGTTGCAGTAACGTCCTGCTGATTGCGCTTGGTAAATGAGGAATTGATCAAAAAGGGAATGCCGTGGCGTTTAAGGGTTGCGGCAGCACGTATGACCCCTTCATAAGCGCCGGGAGCATTGCGAAAGTTATCGTGGATCTCAGCCGTCGATCCGTCCAATGACAGAGAGACCATTTTGATGTCGGCGGCTTTCATTTTGACACAAACAGCATCGGTAATCAGGGTGCCGTTGGTTGCCATGCACATCCTTAAGCCTTTGTCCGTGCCGTACTGGGCGATATCAAAGATATCTTCACGCAACAAAGGTTCCCCGCCGGAAAGGACGAAGACAGGTTTGCTGACTTCACAGATATCATCAATTAATTTAAAAGCTTCTTGCGTGTTAAAATCCCCCGCCGCGGCTGACATGTCTGAAGAACAACGGCAATGGACACAATTCAAATTACACCGCTGGGTACTCTCCCAGGCAATCCATTTGGGAATAAATTCTTCTTGCTTAGAACTCATGATATCTCCTGCTGGCTGAAAATCAAAGAAAGTCCGGTAAATTCAATCTACTATAGGTCTCATCTTCGACTCAAGAATTCTCGACTAAAATACTAGTTTTAATTTGGTAGCCGTGCCAACTACTCATTATCCAGAGAAAGCCAGGCCAGGTTATTCTGCCAGTAGAAACTGAACGCCTGAGGTGAAGCGCTCCTTGCAAGCTCCCACAGGTAACGATGGATACTGCCATCCTCCGTAAATAAGCGTTGGCTTTTCAATAACTCAAAGATCCGCGCCCGCATAATCTGATCGCAATCGGCCAGATCAATCAGCAACAACGGGTCGTCAGTCAGGGACAATCGATTGATCGGCTTTCCCGCGACCAGCAAGCCGCCTTCGATCGCAGCAGGCACGCCAATCTGGTGCAATATCTGTGCGGCCAGCTCGCGATTGTAAGTCTCGATGGACATCTGTTCGCCTGCCGCTAAAGGAAATGTCGGGATGACAAAAAGCGTCCCGCGCTCTTTCAGCTCATCCGTTGAGGTTTGATAATGGATTTGCTGCAGGGCACTGTCCAGATCATCTTTTCGCATCTGCGGGCCGAGCAGGTACGCATACTGAGCATAGGCTACGCGCTCTTCCCCAACTTTCAGGATAGGCTGCCAGGGTGTTTCACTTGGTGGCTGTTCCCGTAACCGGTCTTCCTGCATCGTTTCCAGCTGCGCTTTGAGTGCCTGCATTTTTTCCTGTAATAAGCGAATCCGCTCTTCTTTTTCTCCAGCGGCTGCTAATGGGGCAGAAAACTGCTGTAAACAGAAGACAAACAAACAGCAGAAAATTAAGCGTCGACCAAATTTGAGCATGTAAAACTCCTCAAGAGAATAAACCTGTAAGAAAATCTGCTGGATTATACAGAAATTCAAACAAATTGGGGATTGAATTGTAAAATTTCACCAGCTCATCAGCGATAAGTAATTCTAAAAATATAATCCTGCAAAACATACATAAATCCAAATAGTCAACTATTCAATATATTATATGATATTTTGTGCGATATCGTTTGACTAATTATTTATAATATGTTATTTTTCATTATATTATACTAAATATAAATTTATCCAACCCGTTAAGGAGACTCATCATGGGAATTCGGGCAAGATCAATACTGGTTATGGGAGTCCTCGGATTTCTCGCCATTGCAGTGATCGGTATAACCAGCTACCAGCTCAGCATAAAGAACGCAATGGATGAAGCAAAAATAAAAAGCAACATTATCCTGAACTACGCTATGGCAACGAAGAAGTACATGAAACTGGTGCAAAAACCACTGGTCAAAGAATTAATCGAGGCTGATCGTTTCTATCCGGAATTAATGTCCGGGTTCGTGTCCGCACGGGGGACTTTTGAATTGTTCCAGGAAAGTTATCCGGGATACATTTTTAAACAGGCAACGATTGATCCGCTGAATCCGGCCAATAAAGCCAGCAAAGAAGAACAGGTCCTGATTGATCATTTCAGAAGAGATCCATCTCTTATCTCCTCAGAAGGACAATTGACGAAAAACGGTGAAGAGGTATTTTACTTCGCTCAACCGATCAAAGTGGACAGCAAGAGCTGTTTAAGATGCCATGGCAATGTCAATGATGCCCCCAAGGATCAAATTGAAATTTATGGAGCAGAAGCCGGATACAACTGGAAAATGAACGACACGGTCGCAGCTTTTGTCATCTACATCCCCACAGCAGCAGCAATTACAGCGGCAAAAAAATTATCCCTCACCCTGGTTCTTATCGGGGCCGGTGGTATTATTCTGATACTTCTGGTTATCTGGTTTTTTCTTGATCGCTCTGTTGTTTTGCCCATTGTCCAGCTCGCCAGACGTACGGAGGATTTCAGCCTGGGCGAAAACCTTGATGCCCCGATTGAGTCCGGATCAACAGGAGAGATAGGAGCTTTGGCCCAGGCAATTGAACGCCTGCGTATCAGCCTGATCAAACTACTGAAATAACCCATGAGGATTATAACATGCTTAGATTCCTCAGTATCGTCGTAACATTGTTCACACTGACTTTAAGTCTTACGGCAGATTGTTCAGCAGCACAAAATTGTGATGACATCAAACAAGGCATTAAAAAACAAAGAAATCTTCTTAAGAAAAAAGTGCTACTGGACCAGGGCATGCAAAACTGCTCAGAGGACGCTGAAATCTACTACCTCTACGCATATACAGCGGAACGTTTGCGCAAGTATGATCAAGCGATGTCCTATTACCTGAAAG
>JAPHSA010000054.1 GCA_026193235.1 Deltaproteobacteria bacterium
AGTTGATCAAGTGCCTCGGTCAGCGAATCGAAATTCCAGGCGACATCGTACAGATCAAGCGCTTTTGCCAGATAGAGAAATGAGTTCGCGTCAAAGCGATCGACAAAGTTTCCGCCATTATAATCAAGATAGCGTTCAATCTCAAATTTACCGAAAAAATCGAACATCCCGTCACGGGCGGAAAAGCGCCGTTCAAATTTCATCATCATCGATTCATCTGAAAGAAAAGAGATGTGTCCGACCGCCCTCGCCAGAGCTAACCCATCGGCTGGAGGGTGTTCGGGTTGATAATTGCCCTTTTTCCACAGGGGGTCGTTGTAGATTGCCTGGCGCGCCAAGGCATTGAGCGCAATAGCCATGGGTGAGGTGCGGCCGGTGCCCGCAATCGGAACAATCGAGCGAACCATGTCGGGGAAATGAATCCCCCATTCAACAGCCTGCATGGCGCCCATGGAACCGCCGACGACTGATAGCAAGGATTTGATCCCCAACTGGTCCAGGAGGAGTTTTTGTGCACGAATCATGTCGCGCACCATGAGAACCGGAAAATTCAGTCGGTAAGGGCGCTTGGTTTTAGGGCTAATGCTGGTTGGGCCGGTTGATCCTTTACAGGAACCAATTGTGTTACTGCAGACAATAAAGTAGCGGTCGGTATCGAGGACTTTACCGGGGCCGATCATATTGTCCCACCAGCCCGGTCTGCGATCTTCTTCAGAATGATAGCCGGCAGCATGGGCGTCACCGGTCCAGGCGTGTGTCGCCAGGATGGCATTCGACCCATCCTCATTCAGCTGACCGTAGGTTTCATAGGCCAGGGTCAGTGGGCCCAGCAGGCGTCCACTTTCCAGCCGCATCTCAATATCGAAATGGGCAAATTCGGTTTTCACCAAGCCGACGCTGTTGTCCAAACTGCCACTCCTCTGGAGCAAATAAAAAGGCCCTTCCTGAATTTGGGAAGGGCCTTGAGGATACGCATGTTAGCTGTATCGTGGCACCGTCCCCATCTGTCCCGGTTATATCAACAACAGGGCAGGAATTGGCACCGGACAGTTCAGCTTATGGAGAACCCGGTTGCCGTGGCTTCAAAGGGCCTTCCCCTCCACCACTCTGGATAAAGACGTTAATCTTACTAGCTTAATGTGGAGCTGACTCTAGCTTAGTCAAGAGCCGTTTGTCAAATTTCCATTGTGCCAGGCACGCAAAATGTCTGCCTAAAAAATCAACAGTGATGCTTATTTATTAGGCACCATTGCCTCCCCACTTTGCTGCAAATCAGCTTGAAATGGCAGAGTTGGCAGGCGGCACGGCAATTGAATACTCCACTTAGATTTGTCCAGTTTTGACGAACCATGAAATTGATTTGAATATCTGTCAAGGAGGTCTGACCAATGGATACGTCGCTATTAGCTTTGCAGCATGGAGGGGATGTACTATTTCTGTTATTAGGTGCAGTTATGGTTTTTGCCATGCATGCGGGCTTTGCTTTTCTCGAAGTCGGCACTGTTCGCCAGAAGAGTCAGGTGAACGCCTTTGTGAAAATTCTCTCTGACTGGTCAGTTTCGACGGTTGTCTATTTTCTTCTCGGCTATCCGATTGCCTACGGTATTCATTTTTTTACCTCGGCCGCGGGGTTGCTCGGGGACAACCAGGGTTATGAACTGGTCAGGTTTTTCTTCCTTCTTTGTTTTGCCGCCTGCATCCCGGCAATTATCTCTGGGGGAATTGCGGAGCGCGCAAAGTTCTGGCCACAGGTTATTGCCGGCGGAATTTTCGCTGGAATTTCTTATCCGCTGTTTGAATCAGTGATCTGGGGCCAAAATAGTGCTGGCCTGCAGAATTTCTTTGAGTCGACTTTTGGCGCACCGTTTCATGATTTTGCCGGCAGTGTAGTTGTCCATTCGATTGGAGGCTGGCTGGCTTTGCCGGCGGTCCTGATCCTTGGCCCAAGGATGGGACGCTTTGTTCGCGGTCGGAGTCAGGCTATTCCAATCAGTAACATTCCTTTTCTTGCTTTGGGCAGTTGGATTTTAGCTGTTGGCTGGTTTGGTTTTAACGTTATGAGTGCTCAGTCTCTAGGGGGAGTTTCCGGACTTGTGGCAGTGAACTCACTGATGGCAATGGTTGGCGGTGTGTTGTTCGCGCTGGTAGCCAGCAAAAATGACCCCGGGTTTGTGCATAACGGTGCGCTGGCAGGTTTGATAGCGATTTGCGCTGGTTCCGATCTGATGCACCCTGTCGGGGCTTTTGTCGTGGGTGGCATCGGATCGTTGATTTTTGTTTACGGTTTTCAATTTGAACAGGAAAAATTAAAAATAGACGATGTGTTGGGTGTCTGGCCACTGCATGGGGTTGTCGGTACCTGGGGTGGAATTGCTGCTGGTATCTTTGGATCCAGCGCCTTGGGAGGGTTGGGTGGCGTGTCCTTTATGGCCCAATTCGTCGGTAGCTTAATGGCTATTTTCTATGCTCTGATTACAAGTTATTGTGTTTATAAAATCATCGATCTGGTCAGCGGATTCCGTTTAAACGAGGATCAAGAGTTTACTGGTGCGGATTTGACCATTCACCATGTTAACGCTTACCCGGAAGAAAATCTTAAATAAAAATAATCGGAGTGACGTTTGACCTGCTTCATTAAGGATGTAGACTGATTTTAAAGATTGTTACGTTACAGGAGGCCGTGGCAGCTTCCTGTTTTAACCCTGGACGTCCTTATCCCTCCTGGACGCCAGGGTATTTTTTGTGCTTAATCTGCCGTCTAAAAGAAAAAAGGGCACAGGAAAAACCTGCGCCCTTTTTATGGATTATTTTGTGCTGCTCTCAGTTTTGAGACGCCTGGCATTTCAGTTGGCTTAATTTTTCATTTTGCCGGCGGACCATATCAGCCACACTGTACCGTTCTAAAACATGGGCCATTTCCGTTTGCGCCTCATACCAGACCTCATGGGCAGAGCAGTAGGCGTCACGATGGCAGACATCAGCATCGACCAGGCAGTGATTGAGTTTGAGTTGCCCCTCTTCGGCCTGCAGGATGTCGAGCAGGGTGACTCCATTCGGGTCTTTAGCCAGCAGAAATCCACCGCCTACACCACGTTGTGAACTGACAATCCCCGCCTTGATCAAGGGCTGTAGTATTTTTGTCAAAAACGCCGGAGTGACTTCCTGGGTGCGACAGATATCTTTTTTCAGAACGATCTCATTTTTTGGTTGTTGCGCCAAGAAAATTACTGTTCTGACTGCATATTCAGTTGCTCGTGTAATAACCACTGCTAGCCTCCTAAAGATAACTTTTCAGGTAATGAATACACTGAAGCCAGGCACATGTCAATGACCTCTTTTGGCCGGATCGGGTCTCCTTGCTTGACAGTTCAGTCCCTCGCCTCCATTATTTCTTCTGAAAGAGGAGAGTTGCTGTCAAGATGAACACGCAGGATTATGATCAAGCGCTTATCGGACGCTTTGCCCCCAGTCCGACGGGGCCTTTGCACTTCGGGACCTTGCTCGCGGCACTGGGCAGTTACCTGATGGCTAAAAAATCGGCCGGGCGTTGGATGCTTAGAATAGAGGATCTTGACCAGCCTCGGGTTGTTCCCGGCTCTGCCGATGCGATGCTCTATCTGCTTGAAGAGCTTGGCTTTGAGTGGGATGGTGAAGTGCTTTATCAGAGCCAGCGATTCGGCCGTTATCAAGAAGTTTTAGACGTTTTGCGCGCCCGTGGGAGGCTGTTTGATTGTTCTTGCTCGCGCCGTGAAATTCTTGCCAGCGCCCCACATCCGGGCGAGGAAGGTCCGATTTATCCGGGGACCTGTCGGAATGGGCCACAGGGAGGCCGCAGCGAGCGGGCTGTGCGTCTGCGGGTTAAAAACGAAACGATCATTTTTAAAGATATGGTTCTTGGAAGACAGGTACAGAATCTGGAACAGCAGGTTGGTGATTTTGTTCTCCACCGTGCTGACGGGGTTTTTGCTTATCAGCTGGCGGTGGTTGTTGATGATATCGACTCAGGGGTGACTCAGGTTGTTCGTGGGGCCGATCTTTTATCGTCTACGCCAAGGCAGATTTATCTCTATCATTGTCTGGAATCCAAGCTCCCTGAATATCTCCATCTCCCGCTGGCTTTCGGGCAGAACGATAAAAAATTAAGTAAACGGAATGGCTCTTTTGCTCTGATCTTTCGGGAGAACGGTTCCTCAATGCTCTGGCGGGCACTCGATTTTCTCGGTCAATCGCCGCCAGCGGAACTTTTTGATTGGCCTGCTGGCGAACTACTGGCATGGGGTGTAGAGAATTTTCAGATAAGCAAGATTCCGGCTCAAAACCGGCAAATCACCTTTTCTTGACGGGGTCGCTTTCACTGTGGCAGATCTTCTGTTAGGGTTAATTTTGACAATTTGTTTAAATAGCCGAGCATTTTTGCATGGCTTCAGGAGGATAAAAATGAAAAAAATCTTGTTCTGCAGTTTTTTGGTTGTTTTTCTTTTTGGTTGCAGCAGTGGAACATTTCAGGTTCCCAGGCAGGAATATCAGACCCGTGTTCAGGTTCTGGGTGTGCTGCCGCTGCTGGTCGACTATGACAGCGCGCTGAGATATCCTCAGAAAGAGGCTCTGCTTGATATTCTTTCGCGCTCAGTTTCTGGGAAAAATGATCTTTTGGTGGAGCAGTTGAAAAAGAAGAAAGGTTATTTTGATGTCCGCGCTCTGACGGCCAACCCTGAGATGACAGCACTGTCTCTACTGGAATCAGGGAGTCCCCATGATGATGCTGGGCGCCCTTTGGGTTATGCTTTTAATGTTGCCACTGTATCGGAGCTCGCCAGGCAGAATGTTGTTGATGCTTTACTGGTAGTGGTTTTCTCCGGTGAACAGGTTGAGGAGACACGGCGTTCACGGACCAAACTTGAAACTCTGAAAACCAATTACAGCGATGTGCTCGCAACGGCTGCTGTGGTGGACCGCAATGGTCAGGTCCTCTGGCGGCTAGCCGGGGCGGATAGCTTCCAGGCTTTGGTGCTGCAATATGCTGATTTTGATGAAGCCTATTTCAACAGGACTGACATGGTTCAGCTGAAAAATATTGGCCTTGCTGGAATTGAAAGGGCATTGGAGGAAGTGCCGGACAAGGATGGCACGGTTGAGTTGCCAGAGATGTACAAAGATTTATTCGCTGAGATTGTTTCTGGAATCAGCCCTGGTTTGCTTGATTCTTTACGCTGATGATTTAGAAGAAACTTCTCTTTATTGATTTTTTTTCAGGTTTCACGGTTGACATGAGGGGGTAAAGCGGGTACAAGCAATTTATTGAAATTCTTTGGCGCCTACCCGCTCTATTCCCTGTAATTGCAGGTTGATGTTTATAACCCTTCAAATAGATTCTGAATAACCATTCAAAATATATAGCTGCCGCGACAAAAAAGAGCTCTAACTATCTGTAAATATATTTCCAAAATTAACTTTTCGTTCATTGTCATATAGACCTGCTCCTATGTTTATTTCTGATATGCAGAAATAATTGAAGCTGGTTTCTGTCAATCCCCTGAAAGCAGGACCGGAGAACCTTTATGAACCTGAAAGACCTGAAGAAAACTAAAATGTCCGAATTGATAACCCTCGGCAAGGATCTTAAACTGGATGAAATCGGGGGGATGCGGCGGCAGGACTTGATTTTTAACATTCTTAAAGCCACTGCCGCGAAAAAAGATGCGATTTTTGGCGAGGGGGTGTTGGAGATTCTGCCGGACGGTTTTGGTTTCTTACGGGCGCCAGATGCCAACTATCTTCCTGGGCCGGATGATATCTACATCTCTCCATCCCAGATCCGCAGATTTGCTCTGCGTACCGGTGATACCGTGTCCGGACAGATCAGACCACCGAAAGAGGGAGAGCGCTACTTTGCCCTGTTGAAAGTCGCGGAGGTCAATTTTGAAGATCCGGCAAAAATGCGTGAGAAGACATTCTTTGATAACCTGACTCCGCTGTTCCCAGATGAAAGACTGATACTGGAAACTTCACCGGAAAATCAAGCGACCCGGGTTATCGATCTGATTGCACCGATCGGCAAAGGTCAGCGTGGTTTAATTGTCGCGCCGCCACGAACCGGTAAAACTGTCCTGTTGCAGAATATCGCCAACTCAATTTCAGCAAATCATCCTGAAGCCTATCTCATTGTCCTGTTAATTGATGAGCGCCCGGAAGAGGTGACCGACATGCAGCGCAATGTTGATGGTGAAGTTATCTCATCAACCTTTGATGAACCAGCAAACCGTCACGTTCAGGTTGCTGAGATGGTTATTGAAAAGGCGCGACGACTGGTAGAGCATAAACGTGATGTGGTCGTTCTGCTCGATTCAATTACCCGACTCGCGCGTGCTTACAACACAATTATTCCCTCCAGCGGCAAGATTCTTTCAGGTGGTGTCGATGCCCATGCATTGCATAAACCAAAGCGCTTCTTCGGTGCAGCGCGGAATATCGAAGAGGGTGGCAGTTTGACGATTATCGCCACGGCGCTGATCGATACCGGCAGTAAAATGGATGAGGTTATCTTTGAGGAATTTAAAGGGACCGGCAACATGGAACTGCATCTGGACCGGCGTTTGGCAGATAAACGGACTTTCCCGGCAATGGATATCAACCGTTCCGGAACCCGAAAAGAAGATCTTTTGTTGAGTGCCGAGCAACTGCAGCGTATCTGGCTGTTACGCAGGGTTCTTTCCTCAATGAATACGGTTGATAGCATGGAATTTTTGCTGGAAAAAATGGCTGAAACCAAGACGAACCAGGAATTTTTGGATTCAATGAATCAATAGTTGTCCAACTCATTGAACTCGGTGATTTAAATCACTTGCTCAAAAAAACTTAAAATGTTACATATCCCGTTTGTTTAAGGTGAATATTACAGGTCTGTACACAAGCCAGGCTGCTAAGGAGAGAAAAGATGAAAGAAGGAATCCATCCCAAGTATGAAGTGAGTCCTGTTCGTTGTGACTGCGGGAACACATTTGAAACCCGTTCAACGATTGGTGGAGAAATTCACACGGAAATTTGTTCAGCGTGCCATCCTTTTTATACTGGTAAACAGAAGCTGGTCGATACCGCTGGTCGGATTGAACGCTTCCGTAAAAAGTACGCCCAGAAATAAGCGGGTAGAAATTAGGAGAGGCGGCCCGTTCGGGCCGCCTTTTTTTTTACTTTTTGTTGAGAAAAACCGGCACTCTGTTCAGCGCCTGAATCGTTGACAAGGCGTTGCTCTGAAAGATTTATATGTTTACTAACCTGGAAGAAGTTGTTGATCGCTTTAGTGAAGTCGAGAGCCTCCTGTCTGATCCGAAGGTGATTTCCGATCAGAATCGTTTCCGTCCTCTGGCCAAAGAACATGCTGATCTGGCTGAGGTGGTGGCGGTGTATGGGAAATACAAGCAGCTCTGTAGCGATATTGAGGGAAACCGCGAACTACTACAGGACAGCGATCCGGAGATGAAGGAATTAGCCAAAGCGGAAATCCCTGAATTGGAAAAAGAACAGGCGGCGCTCGAAGATCAATTGAAGCTGTTGCTGCTGCCCAAAGATCCTAACGACGATAAAAATATCATTCTCGAAATTCGTGCTGGAACCGGGGGGGATGAAGCAGCCCTGTTTGCCGCTGATCTGTTCAAAATGTACTGCCGTTATGCTGACCGGAACCGTTGGAAGGTCGAAATGATGAGTACTTCCGAAACCGATGGTGGTGGTTTTAAAGAAGTGGTCGCCATGATCAGCGGTGAACGGGTTTATTCGCGACTCAAATTCGAAAGCGGTACCCACCGGGTGCAACGGGTTCCCGATACAGAAACCCAGGGTCGTATTCATACCTCGGCCTGTACGGTTGCCGTGCTACCCGAAGCTGAGGACGTTGATATCGAAATCACTGCCGCGGATCTGCGGATTGACCTCTACCGGGCCTCTGGAGCCGGCGGTCAGCACGTTAACAAGACAGAATCGGCGGTGCGCTTGACCCACATTCCAACCGGGGTCGTGGTTGCCTGCCAGGATGAATCTTCGCAACATAAAAATAAAGCCAAGGCGATGAAGGTTCTGAAGTCGCGGATATACGATCAAATGATGGCTGCGCAACAGGCAGAAATGGCTGCGGATCGCAAAAATCAGGTTGGCAGTGGTGACCGCAGTGAACGCATCCGTACCTACAATTATCCCCAGGGTCGTTGCACAGATCACCGTATCGGTTTAACGCTCTACAAACTTGATGCTATCATGCAGGGCGATGTCGATGAGATAATCGAGGCATTGATTACCGATCAGCAGGCGGCACAGATGAGTCAGCAGGAGTCATAATCTTTGAGTGACTCATGGACGCTGCTGAAACTGTTACGCTGGGCTACTGAATTTTTTACCACCAAGGGGATTGATAATCCACGGCTCGATGCCGAATTACTTTTGGGCCAGGTCCTGGAACTGGATCGCGTTGGTCTCTATCTCAATTACGACCGGCCGTTGACTGAGGCGGAGCTGGATTCACTTAGACCACTGGTGAAACGCCGAGGGCAACGCGAGCCCTTACAGTATCTGATCGGCCACACGGAGTTCTGGTCGCTGGCATTTAAGGTGAATCCGACGGTCCTGATTCCGCGTTCTGACACGGAAATTCTGGTTGAGGAAGCCTTAGCCAGAGCAGGAGAGTCAGGCCTGCTGTTGGATGTTGGAACCGGCAGCGGCGCGATTGTCATCAGTCTGGCGACGGAACTGGGCCAGTGGCAGCTGGAAGGATTGGATATTTCCGTAGAGGCATTGGCAACAGCGCAATACAATGCGGAAACACACCAGGTGACAGATCGTGTCCGATTGTCTCTGGGTGACCTGGCTCAATTGCCTGCGCAAGAGTATGACCTTATTGTTTCCAATCCTCCCTATATTGCCCGGAGTGAATGGGAATCTCTGATGCCCGAAGTACGTTGTCATGAACCGCAGATTGCGCTTGTGGCCGCAAATAATGGCTTGGACTGTTATCAAAAGTTAGCAGCGCAAGCGACCGACCGATTAAAGTCGGGGGGGTGGATGTTGGTCGAAATTGGTTATCAGCAGTCTGATGCAGTACAAGAATTGTTTTCTGCGGTCGGACTTCAAGATGTTTTTATGCGTAAGGATTATTCCGATCAACCGCGTGTCGTGGGTGGGCGGAAGAATTAGAAAGTGACAGATTCTTGGAAAAGATAGTTATTAAAGGTGGTGTTCCGCTCAAGGGTTCCGTTCAAATCAGTGGGGCGAAAAACTCCGCCCTGCCATTACTCTTTGCGACCCTGTTGGCCGATGGTGTCAGTGAAATCACCAATGTACCGGGACTGCGGGATATCACTACGGCGGTCAAGCTCCTCTCAGAGCTTGGTGCTCAAGTCGATCGCCAGGATGATTGTTGCCGCATTGACGCGGCAAATATTCAGGGGATCGAGGCCCCTTACGATCTGGTGAAAACCATGCGGGCTTCAGTGCTGGTTCTGGGACCGCTGCTGGCGCGCTGTGGGCGTGCCCGGGTCAGTTTGCCGGGCGGTTGTGCCATTGGTGCGCGGCCGATTGATCTGCATTTAAAAGGTCTGGAAGCCCTCGGGGCAAAGATTACGCTTGACCATGGCTATGTTGAAGCAACAGCGGATCGACTGCTGGGCAGTAAAATATCTTTTGACCTGCCGACCGTTGGAGGAACTGAAAACCTGCTCATGGCGGCGGCGCTGGCTAAGGGAGAAACAGTGCTGGAAAATGCTGCCCGTGAACCGGAAATTGTCCAGCTGGCTGAGGCTCTGAATAGTATGGGAGCTCAGATCGAAGGTGCCGGAACTGCGATTATCCATATCCAGGGGGTCGACAATTTACAGCCACTTAAATGCCGGGTGATTCCTGATCGCATTGAAGCCGGGACCTTTATGGTTGCCGCAGCAATCACCGGTGGTGATGTCCTTATTCAAAATGCGCCCAGGAAAGATCTGGAGGCCTTGATCGCTAAGCTTATTGAGGCGGGGGTAGAAATCCGCGATCAGGAAGATGGTTTACGCGTGATTGCTCCTCTAAAACTACAAGCGGTCGATATCCGGACCAGCGTGTTCCCTGGATTTCCGACCGATATGCAGGCGCAATTTATGGCGCTGATGACCAAGGCTGAAGGTACAAGCCGCATTTCTGAAACGGTTTTTGAAAACCGCTTTATGCATGTCTGTGAATTACAACGCATGGGTGCGGATATCCAGATTGATGGTCACAGTGCGATTATCCGCGGTACTGACCAACTGACCGGTGCCCCGGTCATGGCGACCGATCTCCGCGCCAGTGCTTCATTGATTCTGGCTGGTCTGGCCGCTGAGAATACCACTGAAATTTCGCGGATCTATCATCTTGATCGTGGTTACGAGCAAATCGAAAAAAAACTTGCTGCGCTGGGCGCGCGGATCTGGCGCGATGAAGAATAACCGACTTATAAAATAAATCACACGAGGCATAAATTAATGAGTGACTGGATTACCTTCGCCCTGCCAAAGGGGCGGATTATGCAGGATTCTATGGAGTTGTTTGCCCGGATCGGGGTCACCTGTCCGGAGATGAATGAAGAAAGCCGCAAGCTGGTTTTTGAAAATCCCGAGCAAAAATTCCGTTTTATGGCAGTGCGCGCGACTGATGTTCCAACCTATGTTGAGTATGGTTGTGCCGACCTCGGTGTTGTTGGAAAAGATACCCTGCTGGAGCAGGGAAAAAATCTTTACGAACCGCTGGATCTCAAATTCGGTTATTGCCGTCTGGTGGTTGCTGAGCCGAAATCACTTCAGGACTCGGACAACCCCTTGAACTGGTCGAATATTCGCGTGGCCACTAAATATCCTAATGTCACAGAACGTTATTTCGCTGCCAAGGGCGTCCAGGTAGAGCTGATCAAACTGTATGGTTCAATTGAATTAGCTCCTTTGGTGGGGCTGTCGGAGCGTATAGTCGATCTGGTTTCCACTGGCGGAACCCTTAAGGCCAATAAGCTGGTTGAGGTTGAAACAATCGCCGAAGTCACCAGCCGTCTGATCGTCAATCGTGCCAGCCTGAAAACCAAACACCAGCGGATCAGTAAGATTATTGACGGGTTGGAAAAAGTTATTGAAGACGAAGTGAGAATCTCACAGTAATCTGTGGAGAATCAATCATGATGCGTATTTTGAAATTCAGTGATGCGGATTTTTCGGAGCAGTTCCGGCGAATCGAACAGCGGGCAGAAGAAGTCCCGGTCGATATCGAAGAAACGGTCAAACATATTATCGCCGATGTGCGTGAACGCGGTGACG